>JAZSRW010000027.1:0-9174 GCA_045538675.1 Candidatus Onthoplasma sp.
ATTTTTTAAAATTTTTCATACTTCACTTTTACTTCCTCCTCTTGTTTTGAATTAAATATCTTACTCAACATTTTTATACTCCAACCACAAATAAAAATATTAACATTTTGATATCAACTATATTATATCCTACAATTTGTAGGATGTCAACATTTTGTAGGAAATTTTACATAAAATATTTTTAATATGAAAGGTAATGAATTAGGTATTATTTTAAAAGAATTGCGACTAGAAAAAGGAATATCTCAACGAAAACTTGGTGAAATTTTAGGTGTTGTCAATCAAACCATAAGTTTTTGGGAAACTGGAAGCCGTGAACCCGACCTTGACACATTAGTTAAAATATCAAAATATTTTAATGTAACTATTGACTATTTAGTTGGCAATTCAAAATTTTAAATATAATAAACTTAATAAATATTGTCATTCTTTAAAATTTATTTTTAAAAAATTTAGCAAAAATACTTGCAACTAATAAAAAGTTATGCTATACTATCAAAGTACATAGTTAAAAGTTGTTGCTTGAAACTATGTTTAGCATATATGCCGATGTGGCGAAATGGCAGACGCACAAGACTCAAAATCCGTTGCGTTTACCGATACTACACTCGGATATGCCGAAATGGCGGAATGGCAGACGCACAAGACTCAAAATCTTGCGTAGGCAACTACATGTGGGTTCAAGTCCCACTTTCGGCACCATCAAAAGTCCCTAAATTCAAGTGATTTAGGGATTTTTTATTTTCTATACTACCTACAAATCTTTTCTAACAATTTTGTGATTTTTTCTAACAATTTAATTTTGGATTGAAAAATTTAAACCTTAACTGCCACTTTTGAAATTTGCTCAAAAGTGGTTTTTCTAACAATTTTCTAACAATCGTCTAACAATTTATCTAACAAAACTTTTGTGTTATGTAAGATTATATAAGTTTGTTTAATGCCTTTTAATCTAATTTTGGGCAAAAAAAATACCGAGAGTCGTTTAAACTCTCGGTAAATTTTATAATTCAGCTTGTTCTTTTTCTTTAATTTTCTTTTCGACTAAATTTTTTAAATATTCAATTTCTTCATCTAGTGTCATACCTGTCAAACTTTCTTTTGGTTGCTCATAACCACTTATATCAAGTTCTATATCAGCGTTAATTGGCTCTTTAAAGTCCAAAGCAGTAGAAATTGTATTAGCACTTGAAATTTTGCTAGAATAGTCTAAATGGGTGTAAATATCGGCTGTGGTTTGAAATGTGGAATGTCCTAACCATTCTTGTATTTGCTTCATTGGAGTTCCGTTGGCAAGCATTAAACTTGCACACGAGTGTCGTAAATCGTGAAATCGTATATGTTTTAGATTGTGTTTTTGTTGTATGATTACAAAGTGCTGTGTAAGATAATCTGGTTTAAACAACTCTCCAATATCATTTACACAAACATAATCTAAATATTTTTTATTATATCCATTTCCATATAGTTTTTTGTTTTCTTCTTGCTTTTGCCTTTCATTGATTAACATTTCTTCAATATGGGGAATAAGCGGAAGTGTTCTATTGCTCGTCCTGTTCTTCATTTTGTTTTTGCCAATAATTCCTTTGTGTTTAACCATTACAACTTTATGATTTATCTTAATCATCTTGTTTACAAAATCAATAGCACTCCATTTAAGTCCAAGTACTTCACTTCGGCGAAGTCCATAACAAGCAGTGATATGAATAACAAGTTCTAATGGGTCTCCTTTAACTGCTTCAAATAATTGTTTAAGTTCGTCTTTGTTGTAAAATTCTGCTTGGTATTTTTCTTTCTTTGGTCGCTCAACTAGGTCTGCAACATTTTTAGTTATTAAATCTAACTTAACTGCACTTTGCAATGCTTCTCTCATTAACACGTGATAATGTATTGCTGTATTTCCATTTCTACCATTCTTATATAATTGGTTATAATAATCTTGTATATGATATGGTTGCAATTCCTTAAGATAAATCTTTTTCTTATTAAAATAATCCGCTAGTAAGTTTATATTAAACTTGTAGCTATCATAAGTAATTTCTTCAACTTTATCTTTTCTAGATTCCAACCATTGTTTTAAATAATCTCCAAACAATATGTCGTTGGTGTGGTCAGTTCGCTTAGGTGTCATAACTTCTTTGTTTGAGTATTCAACAATAATTTCGTTCAACCTTTGTTCTGCTTTTCGCTTGTTGCCTTTTTCAGTTAAACCAGTTGCAACCCAAACTTTTTTAAATTTGCCATTCTCATCTTTAACGGATAGAACAGCATAATATTTTCCGTTCTTAATTTGTAAACTACCTTTCATTAGTGTCCTCGCTTTCAAATAAAAATTTAATTACATTTTGTTTTGGTATAAAAATTCTGTTGTTGATTTTTAGATGTTCAATCTTGTTTTGTCTAATAAGTTTATAAGCAAGATTTCTTCCAATTCTTAACATCTTTTGTAAGTCTTTAATAGTCACAACATCTTTGTAATCAGCAAAGATATTGTTGTAGTCATTTAAGTTTAAAATCATTAAAATCTCCTTATCAAATTAGTAATAAAAAAGCGAAAGTGGGTATCCCACTTGTCGCAATAAGGGGCTGAGGCATTTTGCATCAACACCCAAAACCCATTTGTCCCAAAAAATCTCTTATTTTTAGGGCAATTTTAGGGTTTTGTGTATGCAAAAGTCCCCAAGCCTTATCCTGCTCCCTATAAAATAAGTTTAATTCTCCTTATTTTCTTGGGATTTTTGTTTGTCTTTCTTTCTTCGTTTGCAAAAATATTTAGTTTCAATTATATCTCTAAATTCATCAAAACTTTCTGGTAAATTATCATACATTCCAGCATCGTAAAACCTTTTATCTAGTTCTTGGTGAACTTGGAAGTATGCGTGATATAGTCGCAATAATAGTAATTGATTTTCTTGAAGATTTATAAAATTATCTTGATCAAAATCTATTAACGCATCTCTAATTTTGTTTATGGAATTAGTCATCTCGTCAATGCGTTCGTGTAATGTTTGCGATTGATTTAAAAGATAATTTTTATCTTTATCATATTTTTCATAATTGTCTAAACCTTCCATAATAAGAGAAACCAAAAAGTCATTCCTAGTAGGATATTCCTTTTTGTGATTATCGTAATATTCCTTTAACCTTTTAAGGTGATAAGTATTGTAAATCCTTATCTTTGTTTCTAAAATTTTATCAGTATTAAATGTTTTCATATATTCTCCCAAATAAATAATTTTTGTTTTTATCAATAAATAAGGGGCACCAAAAAAGAACTACCAATTTTGATAGTTCTTTCTAAAATTTATTGATTATGTCTGCAATGTTGAAATCATCAGGTAATTTCAAATTGCTTGGTATTGTAATTGTATTTTGTTTTGAGTAATCTAAGTTTAAATCTTTTAAAGCGTGTTTGACTGTTTTGTTCATAAAACTAAATAATTTCTTTTGACTTTCATCTAGTTCAATTCCTAGTGAGCTTAATGCTTTGAGCATTTGTGTATTGTCTTTAACTAAATTATTGATAGCATTTAAATCGAAAGTAAGTCCGTTTTCTTTATCAAGTTCTTTTACAACTCTTGGTAAATCAAATTCAAATTCTCGCTTGTTGCGTTTGTAAAGGTCAGTTTTCTTAAACTCTTTGTCAGTATAGAAGTGATATGTAAGATGTAGTAATGCAGTATCTTTCATTTGAGATACACTGCTTTCAGATACATTCCACATCTTCGCAATCTCTTTTTGTGTTTTATCAAAAATATATAAGTTATCTATAAGCTCAATTTGTTTTGGTTTTAGTTTATCAACAATTTTCCAAACAGTATTGAATAAGTGAATTTTTCTTCTACAAGTTGCACAATCCATTACTTCAACTTTATCTTCCAACGTTTCTGCTAATGTTATGCTATCTTCATCGTTAGAGTTGATTGGAGTATCAATAGAAATATTAAAGTAATCATATTTCGCTTGATGTCGTCTTAACTTTTTGTCATTAGCCATCAAAAATCTTGCCACTTCATCAGTGACCTCTAAATCTATTAGTTTCTTGTTTATTCTATCATAATATTGTATCGTTCTCATATTGCACACCTCGCTTGTTCGTCAGGTTGTGACAATTTCATTATTATTTTAGCATATTTCTTTTCAAGTTGCATACTTTGACAATAAAAAAATTTGTAACATATTGTCTTATCTTGCTTTAAAAGTTTACGCAAAGACATTTCCCAAGTTTATTCATCATTTCAGTTTTGTAAGACATTAGCGAGTGTGTATATCGTTGTAAGGTTATCATCGGGTTTTTATGACCAAGAATTTCAGATAGAGTTTTTATATCCATACCCATTTCAACTGCACGAGTAGCGAAGGTATGTCGTAAGCAGTGAAAGTTTTTGTATGGAATTCTTAATCTTTGTAAAATCTTTTCATAAGTTCTTTGATAAGACCTTGTTCCAACAATTCCATTTTTCTTTGTTGTGATAACATAAGGAGATGTTGAGTGTTTTTTAATTTTCTTCAACACATCCATAAGTTGCTTTGGTAGTGGAATAACACGAGCTGAATTTTTTGTTTTTGGATTATCTATAACTAACACATTAACGCCATTTTGTTTTACTTTGTAAGCAGTTTTTGTTATGTGCATATAGTTTCTTTCAAAATCCAAGTCGTTCCAAGTAAGTGCTAACAACTCGCCAAGTCTAATGCCAGAATATAAACAAATAACAATTCCAATATAATTTTTCTTTTTGTTATTGATACAATATTTTTCAAGTTTCTCTTGTTCTGCTCTTTCAAACGCTGTGATTTCTTTTTCAGTTGATGGTGGCAGTTTCACCATTTTTGAGTGTTCCTTTTCCACATAACCAAGAGCTTGAGCTTGTCCAAGTGCTTGCTTTAAAAGATTAACAATACCTATCACAGTATTATTTGAAAGACCTTTGCCAGTTTTCAAATTGCCTGAATTCAATTTGTTTAGCATAAAATCTTGTAAAGTTTGAGCAGATAAATCTTCTAGCTCGTAATCTCCTAAAATAGGATTGATGTGTTTATCAATAATGTATTGATATCTCACACAAGTGCGTAGTTTGATTAAATGCTTTGCATATTTATTTAACCAAACATCTAGCCAATTTTTTAATTTCATATTATTTATTACCTCCATTAATAAGTATAGTTGAGGTGCCCCTCACTTTTATAAGGACATCAAAAATAAAAAAATTAAGGGAGTAAAATTAAAAGCAAATAATTTCTTAAAATTTTTCATAGAAAAAGCCACCTATTACAATAACAGATGGCTCTTTTGAGTTATTTACTTTTACATTATAGCACAAATAATAAATTTTTGTATATGTTTTATTCATTTTCATAAAAAATTATGGTTTTAATTTAGATTTATGGGAAAAATTACTACAACTACTATTGTAATAGGTGGTCGAATTTATCGCCATTAAAAGCCATAAATTTTTCTCTTTTGAGAAGTCAAAGGAGAAAACTATGGCTATCAAGTTAATGGATAATGCTAAAAGAAATAAAGCAGACGAATTTTATACTCAACTTGCAGATATTGAAAAAGAATTAAGACATTATAAAGAAAGTTTTAAAGATAAAGTTATTTTTTGTAACTGTGATGACGCTTATGAAAGCTATTTCTTTAAATACTTTGCTATGAATTTTAATTATTTAGGATTAAAAAAGTTAATTGCAACTTGCTATGATAGTTCTCCAATCGCATACACTCAATTAAATTTGTTTGGAGATGATAAGGTTGTTCCTAATAATAACCGCCACCCTTATAAAATTGAAATAACAGAAGTTGAAGATGGCAATAATGATGGTGCGATTGATTTAGCGGATGTTGAACATCTTTTAAGGAACAAAAAAAATACATTGACCTTATTAAAAGAAAATGGAGATTTTAGGTCTAATGAATGTGTTGAGTTATTAAAGCAATCAGATATTGTTGTGACTAATCCACCTTTTTCTTTGTTTAGAGAATTTATAGAACAATTAACTACTTATAACAAAGATTACATAATAATGGGAAATACAAATGCTTTAACATACAAAGAAGTATTTAAACTTTTTAAAGAAGATAAAGTTAGAACAGGTTATACAAATTTTAATGTTGGTATGTATTTCTTCGTTCCAGATGATTGTGAAAAATACCATAAAGTCGTAGATGGTAAGAAAATGGTTAGAGTTTCTACTTCTTGTTGGTTTACAAGTTTAAATGTTAAAAAACATAATGATGAATTAACACTTTATAAAAAATATAGTGAAATTGAATTCCCACCTTTTGTAAACTACAATGCTATTAATGTTAATAATTATAAAGATATTCCTTATGATTTTGATGGCGAAATAGGTGTTCCTGTGACATTCCTAGATAAATACAATCCAAAACAATTTGAAATTATTGCTTTGGGTATTGTGGGAAGCATTAACTTTACAAGTGAAAAGAAAATGGAAATTTTAAAAGATGGTGAGCCAACAGGTAAATATACTATAAATGCAAAAGGGACTTTGTATAGGAAATATAATCCCGATTATGACACAAAACCGCCAGCTTTTAGAGATGTAGAAACAGGAGAACTTTATTCAAGCATATATGCAAGAATTATTATAAAAAGGAGAAATACAAATGAAAATTGAACTTAAAGAGATTCTAATTAAAGATGTTGCAAAGAATTATGTTGATAGTGCCGAAGAAGGTGTTGTTGGTTTTGATGGTAAACTTAATATCCGTCCTAAATATCAAAAAGAATTTATTTATGATGAGAAAAAGAGAAATGCTGTTATAGATACAATTAGAAAAGGTTTTCCACTTAATGTTATGTATTGGGTTAAAAACGAAGATGGAACTTTTGAAGTTCTTGATGGACAACAACGAACAATTAGTTTTTGCCAATACATTAATGGGGACTTCTCTATTGATAATCGTGCTTTTCATAATCTTACAAAAACAGAACAAGATTTAATTTTAAATTATAAACTTATGATTTACTTTTGTGAAGGCAATGATAAAGAAAAGTTGGATTGGTTTAAGATAATCAACATAGCTGGAGAAAAATTGACCGACCAAGAATTAAGAAATGCAGTTTACACAGGACCTTGGTTAACTTCTGCTAAAACTCATTTTAGTAAAAGTAATTGTGCTGCCTATCTTTTAGCAAAAGATTATGTGAGTGGCTCTCCTATAAGACAAGAATATTTAGAAACTGCACTTGAATGGATTAATAATGGCAATATTGAAGAATATATGTCAACTCATCAACATCAACCGAATGCAAATGAATTATGGACTTATTTTAGAAATGTAATTGAATGGGTAAAACTAACCTTTACTACATATAGACGAGAAATGAAAGGTATTAATTGGGGTGCTTTATATAACCAATTTAAAGATAACACATACGATACTGACAAGTTAGAAAATGAAATTCAAACTCTTATGATGGATGATGATGTCACCAACAAGAAAGGTATTTATACTTATGTTTTAACTCGTAATGAAAAGTATTTGAATATTAGAACTTTTACAGACAATCAAAAACGAAGTGCTTATGAAAGACAAAAAGGTATTTGCAAAAATTGTGGCGAGCATTTTGATATTAAAGAAATGGAAGCTGACCATATAACACCTTGGCACGCAGGTGGACAAACTTCTGCTGAAAATTGCCAAATGTTATGTAGAGAATGTAATAGAAGAAAGTCAGGTAAATAAACACTTAAAAAGACCACCTATTTTTATAATAGATGGTCTTTTTTACTAAATTCTTACACTAAAAGCATTCATTTTAAATTTGCTTTTAGTGTTTTTCTTTTTAATTTATGGTCTTTAACTTTAACAACATAAAAAATTTAAGCACAAAATATAAAAATCAATGACTTTATTTATATTGATAAAAACCATAAATTTTTGGTCTTTACTTTGTAGGAGAAATGTTGTGAAAGATAAAATTGTTTGTTTTGCAGGTCATCGTTATGAATGGCATTGTATAGGTGTTGAAGATAAGTTGCCCATAGTGTTAGAAGAACTAATACAAAAAGGTTATACAATTTTCTATGATGGAAACTATGGTGCATTTGATAAAAAATGTGCTAGTGCTGTATTGGAACTAAAACATAAATATCCACATATCAAACTTATTCGCATATTAACTTACTATCATCACGATAAAGAAAGATATGAATTGCCATCTTGTTATGATGGCTCCATACTTCCAGAAATTGAAGAATTACATTACAAACAAAAAATTATAAAACGCAACGAGTGGATTGTTGATAATAGCGATATTCTAGTTTGTCATATTGAAGAAACCTATAAAAGCGGTGCCTACCGCACACTCAAATATGCCCAAAAGCAAAACAAACCAATAATTTATATTTAGTATTTATTGTCCCATATTTCTTTGTCAGTAAGCATATATTTATATATAAACTTTCTTTCAACTTCTCCAGCAGTATCCATATCTTTATGTAAATTGAATGAATTTAAAATGTCTTTTTTATGTGTTAATAAATATTTGTCATAATTTTTGCTTCGTATAATGTTTTCCCACATATAATGTCTTAAATCAATTTTATCATATGATTTGAAAGTTTCTGGAGCAAATATAAATTGATAGTAATCTTTATCAGTAATATAAGGGTCAATATTATTAATATCGTAAAGTTTACCCCATAATCTTAAAATACATAACAATTCAATCCAAGCATCTTTTGGGTTTGGGAAATAATGAACATTTCCTTCTTTTTGATTTATAATTTTATTCGCCCTTTCTACAATATTAAAAGATTGTTCGGGATTTAATTCTAAAATTTTTAAAGAATATGTATTCATAATTTCCCTAGTGTTTAACAAACCATAATTTGCATTAACTAATTTTTTGAAGTCGTTTTTAAAATTCTTATCCATATAAATATAAAAATCTATTCCTACAGTCATTTTATCTTTATCTTGTAAACCTTTGTATATATTTAACAATTCTTCCAATGATTTTTTGTCAAATTTGATATATTGTTTGAATTGATATAAATCTTTAAAATCAACCTTGTTTTCTTTATATCTTTTAATACAATAATTAATCACTTTTTCGCCAATTAATTTTTTAAAACTAGCACCTAAACTATCTTCGTACTTTTTCAAATAATTAGTAAGAATATTTGATTGATAATAAT
>JAZSRW010000071.1:0-1747 GCA_045538675.1 Candidatus Onthoplasma sp.
TAATTTCACCAAACATAGCAACGGTATTTGATATCACTTGCATATTATTACCAAGAACAACACCATTTAAAGTTGTTACAGATGTACTAATTGCTTGATTTTCAAGAATTAAATAATATTTATAAGTACTTCCGTCTACATCAGTATAATTAGTATACTTAGAGCTTGCAATTATAACTGGATTATATGGTTTGCCCGAATTTAGTCCCCTTGCATCTACAAATTGAGGTATAATTTCGCCATCAGCACCAACCACATCGTATTTAATTATAGTCATATATTCTAGTAAATTTCCAACTTTTGCAGGAATTGGCAAATGTTCAGATACCAGCATCCAATCTCCGCCCAACAGCGTATCATTATCTTTTAATGTATTATTGTTATAAATCAACACACCTGCTGATACGTTTTGAGGTAAGTTATCATAATACTTTCCTTCGTCTAAAGTTAGAGTATAGTCAGAACTATAAATAACTTTATTTATTTTAATCCTGTTATTATTTGCACTAGTATTTTTATCGTCGAAATAAGTACAACCTACTAAACCATTAGTGTAAACAATATTTTTATGTGTAGAACTTTCAATATTAGATTGATAAACATTTGCAGTACTAAGTGTAAGTGCACTGTAACTATTGCTAATACTTTGATCTAATTTTATAGAATCTATTACAAAATCTGAAACATCGCCAGCCAAACCTACTAAGCCACCTAATATAGTTAAACTTGAATTATTTTCTGGGTCTATATGAGTAGTCTTAGCATTATTTGCCCAAATATAACCCATTGAAGACGAATTATCAATACTATAACAACCAATAGCTTTACCAATAATACCGCCACCATATAATTGTTTATAATAATCAACGTCGCAATACATTATGGCTAAAGCATTAGTAATACTTGTTGCATAGTCACTTGCTGTAGGGTCTGCCCCTTCAGTTGTAGGTAATGTTCTTTCACCACCAGCCAAAGATACAATACCGCCCATAATCACATTATTAGGCAAACCTTCAATTAAACTAGCAGAATCACCATATCCTTGCATTGTAAGTTCGGAAACAACGCTGTCAATTTTTGCTTTATAAACTTGACTTGCTACAATTCCACCAACATACAATTCATTTAAATATGTTAATTTTACATTTAATTGACTGTAACTATTGTATATATCAAAATCAGCAATATCTTGAGAATTTGCCATTTCGCCTGAAATTCCACCTATATAATATGTTGGCGTCTTTGTTGTATGACTTGTATCTGTCTCATCATCAACTATACTAATATTTGTAGAACAATTTGAAACGGTACTATTGTTTTGATAAGCAATAATTCCACCTATATTATTGTGTAGAGAGTCTAAACTTAATTTAAATTCAGAACTTTCACTTGCATAAGTTTCACTATTATATGAAGCCATTACTCTACAATCACTAATAACTGTGTAACTTGCATCACCTACAATACCACCCACATTTATACCAGATTCGCTTTGAACTTGAATATCACCATTAAAGTTGCTAGAAGAAATCAATCCGTCAAATAATGTGTGTTCGCCATCTTCGTCAATTACAGTATGTACACCTTTTAGCCAACCAACTAATCCACCAATATTTCCATCTTCATCGCCTTTAACACTAAAATTCAAACTGCTTGTACTTGCAATAATTTGAGAACGTTCACCATTAGCGACAATCGAACCAAAATCTTTTACAGACGCTCCAGATTCTGTATGTATAGCATAAAC
>JAZSRW010000132.1:0-5644 GCA_045538675.1 Candidatus Onthoplasma sp.
ATATTGTGTGTAAAGTAGCTAAAATTATCCGCATTTTATAATAATTATTAAAATATTAAGACTTAATATTTTGATATAATCAAAATTTTGTTAAAATTATTTGTAATATAAATATCAAAGTGGTATAATAATATCAATGAAGAATTTAGCAAAATATTTAAAGTATTATAAGTTACAAGTAATCCTTGGACCGATTTTTAAACTAATCGAAGCAATATTAGAATTAAGTTGTCCAATATTGGTTGCAAAAATTATTGATGTCGGTATATCAAGTGGTGATACGTCGTACATTATTAAATATGGTCTTATAGTAATAGCAGTTAATATTATAGGGTTTGCGTTTGCTGTTGTGTGTCAAAAATGTGCTGCGGTGGCTAGTGTTGGTATTGCGTCCAAGATACGTGAAGATATGTATACAAATATCAACAATCTATCGCACGCTGAAATTGATAGGTTTGGAACATCGTCATTGCTTACAAGACTAACAAATGATGTGGCTCAAATCGAACATACGGTTGCGATGTTAATTAGAGTTATGATACGAGTTCCTTGTTTGTTGATAGGCTCAATAGTATTATCAATGCTAATTAATTTAAAGTTGTCGTTAGTATTCTTTATAGTAATTCCAATATTAGTAATTATCTTAATTATATTTACTAAGAAAACAATGCCATTTTTCAAACTTGTTAGGCAAAAATTAGATATTGTTTCACGTGTAACTCGTGAGAATTTATCGGGAGTAAGAGTTGTGCGTGCTTTTAATCATCAAGAAGAGGAAGAAAAACGATTTTTTGATGCTAACGATAAACTGGTAAAAACTCAAATAGGTGTTAGTCAAATATCAGCCTTATTAAATCCACTAATTTTTTTAATAGTCGATTTTGCAATTATTGCAATATTATGGTTTGGTGGTGTCGAAATTAATGTAGGTGGCTTAACTCAAGGCGAATTGATAGCATTTTGTAATTATTTAATAACATTATCAAATGCTTTGATTGCAACTTCTCGAATTTATGTCAACCTAGTTCGTACCACTGCAAGTGCACATCGAATTAACGAAGTGTTGCAAACCAAATCAAGTGTTGTGTTTACTGATAAACGAGTTAATGTTATAGTGGACGAAAATCAGCCAATTCTTGAATTTAAAAATGTTGGATTTTCGTATGATTATTACGAAAAAGACCCTGAACGAATGTTTATTAAAAACTTAACATTTAATCTAATGCCTAATCAAACTATAGGTATTATAGGTAGTACTGGTGCAGGGAAAACGACCATTGCAAATTTAATTGCAAGATTTTACGATTGTAATGCTGGTGAAATATTATTATATGGCAAAAATATTAAAGATTATTCAGTAAAGCAGTTACGTGACATTGTTAGTATAACTCAACAACGTTCAACGCTATTTTCCGGTACGTTACGTGAAAATATGCAAATACGAAAAAATAATGCAAGCGACGAAGAAATTATTTCAGCATTAAAAACCGCTCAAGCGTGGGATTTTGTTAAAGATTTTCCAAATGGTTTGGATTATCGAATTATGGCGGGTGGCAAAAATGTATCAGGCGGACAAATGCAACGACTTACTATTGCACGTAGTATTATAGGTGAGCCGAAATTACTCATTTTAGACGATAGTGCTAGTGCTTTGGACTTTTTAACCGATTTAAATTTGCGTAAAGCATTGAAAAAAGATTTAAATTGTGCAACGATTTTAATTTCGCAACGTACTACAACTATTAAAAATGCAGATTTAATTATAGTGCTTGACCACGGAGATGTGGTTGGAATGGGCAAACATAAAGATTTGTTAAAAGATTGTGCAATTTATCGCGAAACATATCATTCACAAACTCAAAGAGAGGAATAATGAAACAAAACAAACTAAAAGGAATAATGCCAACTATAAAAAAGGTTATAACTTATGCCAAACCGCATAAGGTATATTTCTTTTTGTCTTTAATCTCAGCGTTTATAGCAATTGGGCTTAATATGTTTGTTCCTGTAATACTTGGTTGGGCTATTGACTGTGTTATAGGTGCGGGCATGGTTAATTTTGCTCGCCTTGGCAAAATTTTGATTGCGATTGGCGTAGTTGCTGTTGTTAGTGCTACGTTTGAGTGGTTTGAAGTTTATTTTGAAAACATTTTAACAAACCGAACCGCTCAAAGTATGCGTGATAAATGCTTTGAAAAAATCAATCGAATGCCTTTAAAATATATCGACAATAATCCTCATGGCGATATTATGAGTACAATTATTAATGATATTGAAAATGTTACTGACGGATTTTTATCTGGATTTAAGTCTATTCTTTCAGGTGTAGTTACTATTGCTAGTGTAATTATATTTATGCTAACTATAAATATTCCTATGGCGATAATAGTAATAGTTCTTGCACCATTAAGTTTGTTAATTTCACTATATATTACTAAAAAATCTAAAAAGTTATATAATGAACGTGTTAATAAGGTTGGAGAAATTAGTGCTCATAGCGAAGAAATGTTAGGCAATATCAAAGTGATAAAGGCATTTAATAATGAAAAGAAAAATATTGAAGACTTTGTAAAAATTAATAACAACCTAGCCAAATCTTCACAAAAAGCATCGTTTTATGCCTCGCTTGCAGGTCCTAGCACAAGGGTTATAAACGGAACGTTATATGCAATAGTTGCCGTAAGTGGAGCATTTGTGTGTATAGCAGGACATATTTCGGTAGGTCAAATTTCTACATTTTTAAGTTATGTTGAAAATTATACAGGACCATTTAATGAAATCGCTAGTATTGTGGCAGATATTCAAATAGCGGTGGCTAGTGCTGAACGTGTGTTTAAATTATTGGAAGAAGACGACGAAATCAGCGATGCTGACAACGTTAATATTGTTAATTGTAATGGTGAGGTAAAACTAAAAGACGTGTGCTTTTCGTATACGCCTCAATCTAAATTAATCGAAAATCTTAATGTTACGGCAACCAAAGGTAAAACTATAGCAATAGTTGGCCCTACTGGTTGTGGCAAATCAACTATTATTAATTTGTTAATGAGATTTTATGATATTAATAGTGGTAAAATCACGGTCAGCAATAGAGATATCCGAAAAGTTACACGTAAAAGTTTAAGAAACTGTTATGGTATGGTGTTGCAAGAAAGTTGGTTATATAATGCATCTATTCGTGACAATATTGCATACGGCAAACCAGATGCAACAATGGAAGAGGTTATTGAAGCAAGCAAACTAGCCAACGCACATACGTTTATCGAAAAATTACCACAAGGATATGATACAATAATTACTGAAAGTGCGGATAATGTTTCAGCAGGACAAAAGCAACTTATTTGTATTGCTCGAATAATGTTGACCAAACCGCCAATGTTGATTTTAGATGAAGCAACAAGCAATATTGACACTCGTACTGAGATGAATATTCAACAAGCATTTGATTATATTATGGAAGGGCGAACTTGTTTTATTGTAGCACATAGGTTATCAACAATTATTAATGCAGATGAAATTTTGGTTATGAATAAAGGTAAAATTATTGAGCAGGGAACACATCAAGAACTCCTTGCCAAAAACGGATTTTATACACAGTTATTCAATAGTCAATTTGGTGGATAAAGGACTGAGTAATCAGTCCTTTTTAAATGCCTAAATACATTATTATTCCACAATAGATAGCATACACAAATTTTTCGCGATAATCGTCTGTAATTAATAGTTGCTCTTCGTCAGGGCTTGAAATAAATCCACATTCAATCAAAACAGATGTGTATGGGGTGCAATTTAATATATAATAGTCTCCAGCACCTACAGTTTTTGAAGCGTTTTCAATATAATAATTTAGACTATTTTGAATTTTTTTAGCGGCATTAACACTATTGTCATTTCCAATTTGATAAAAGGTTTTTGCCCCTTTGCAACTGTCAAGCGGAAAACTATTCATATGCAAGCTTATAACCAAATCTGGACAAGTGTTATTTATAATCTCTCTACGTTTACGCATATCGCTTAATTTTTTATTGTTAGCACTTTCATCATATAGTCCATTATCACCATTTCTGGTCATTACAACATTTACACCTGATTTTGACAAAAGTTTTTGTAGGGATTTTGCATATTTAAGGTTTAAATCTTTTTCAATACTTCCAGACGCACCAATGCTTCCACCATCACGACCGCCATGGCCAGCATCAATAACTATTGTATATTTGCCTTTTGGTCGAATGCTGGTTTTTATTGCAGGTACGATTGCTACAACTGCAATAAGACTACAACATAAGCAAACCAGAAATACAAATTTATATTTTAAAAAGATATGAGATAAATTTTTAATCATAATATATAATTATGCCAAAGGGTTTGTGTATTATGATATATGAACATAATTGTATAAAATTTTTAATAAATACTATTAAGGTTGAATATTGTAAACATAAAATCACCTGTAACAAGATGCTTAAAAATAGTACAATATTAAAGGTTAGAAAAAGTTGTCAACAAAGTTATCAACAATTGTGGATAACTTTTGTGGATTATTTTAGTTGGCTAAATCTATATTATATGTTATAATAAAGATGTTTTAAATTATATAATACTACATTGAGATATTTTGTTGGCAATTAATACATAAATCAATTGCTACCTATTATTAGGAGACTTTTATGAATAAATTTATTGACGATATTCTTGCACGATCTAGCACGGTGGCAATTATTGGACATATTAATCCTGATGGTGATTGTTTTGGTTCATTGAGTGCTGTTAATGATTATATATTGGCAAAATTTGATTGCAAAGTTCATTGTTTTGCTGAATGCGATACTATTGCTGAAGAATTTCAACCTTTTGCAAAAGATATACAATTTAATCCTATACCACTAACAAGATATGATGCTTGCATCTGTGTAGATACTGGTGATTTGGGAAGGCTTGGAAGATATTTAGATGTGTTTAATAGTTCTAGCAAAACTATCTGTATTGACCATCACGCAACTAACAAAGGATTTGCTCAACTAAACTATATTAACTTACGCTCATCTAATTGTGAAAATATCTATCATATGTTAAAGGCGGAAAATTTTGATATATCAAGGTCAACGGCTGGCAAACTTTTTGCGGGGATTGTAACAGATACTAACAACCTATCTACAAATACTGTTACAAAACAAACATATATGGCAGTAATGGATTTAATTGATAAAGGGATTAATTATTACAAGATTATTAAATTCTTTATGGGCGGGAATAGTATGGCTCAATTTACCTTGCTATCAATGGCTATGAATGGTGCTAAATTTTATAACAACAATACAATTATGGTTATGCAAATTACAGCAGAGCAACTTGCAAGTGCAGGCGGAACGCAAGAGGATTTAAATCCAATTATCAATCAAGCATTTTGTATGAAGCATGCCAAAAGTGCTGTGTTGATTACACCACGTAGTGGACAAACTCACGTAAGTTTTAGAGGTCGTGGCGAAATTGATGTTAGCGTACTTGCTCAACATTTTGGTGGTGGTGGACATAAATCTGCTGCCGCATTTACAGCACCAACATTTACAGCGGACGATTTAAAGTATATTATTAATACATTAGCCAAGGAAATAAATTCATTACCTGAAGAAAAAGAAAATTTATT
>JAZSRW010000146.1:0-9206 GCA_045538675.1 Candidatus Onthoplasma sp.
CGTGACTTATCTAAAAAGATTGAAGACAAAGACGATGAAATATATCCTATTTATCAAAAAGTTATTGAAATTGCTCGTAAAGAAGCCGAACGCTTACTTGATATATTAGATATCCACTTTGATTCGTGGAAAGGCGAAGCAAGTTATGCCGAAGATGTCCACAAAGTTGTGGATATGTTGGATAAAAAAGGGTTAATTTCAATCAGCCAAGGTGCAACTGTTGTGGATTTATCTAAATTTGATATGCCACCTTGCCTAGTTAAGCGTAGTGATGGTGCTAGTATATATGCTTCGCGTGATATTGCTGCTGCTATTGATAGATATAATGATTATAAGTATGATAAAATGCTTTATTTAACCGCAGTTGAGCAAAAATTGCACTTTGCACAATTCTTTAAGGTGCTAGAACTTGCAGGTATGCCATTTAGTGACTGTTTAGAACATATATCTTATGGTCGTTTTAGTTTGCCTAATGGTAAAATATCTTCACGTCGTGGTAAACAAGCAGTCCTTGTAGATTTAATTGATTATGTATTAGACAAAGCCAATGATGTAATCAAAAATCGTACATTTACAATCGAAAATCCTAAAGATGTTGCACTTAAAGTTGCTAGAGGCGTGTTAAGTTTTAATGCTCTTAATATCGAACGCAACAAAGATGCAATATTTGATATTGAACGTGCATTTAGTTTTGAAGGAGAAACTGCACCTTATATGCAATATACCTATACACGTATTATGAGTATTATACGTAAGGCTAAAAGTTTGGATTTAGATAATATTAATTGTGATTACGCTTGTCTAGACCAAATCCAAGCATTTGAACTTATTAAATTATGTTGTAATCTTGATAATACACTAAAACTTGCTCTTGATAAGCGTGACCCAAGTATAGTACTAAAATATTGTATGGAAATATGTAAAACCCTTAACAAATACTATACCGTATGTAAAATACTAGATGAAAACTTACCACAAGTTAAAGCAAAATTACAACTATTAACTTTAGTTAAAAATGTATTATCAAAAGCATTTAATATAATTTGCCTAGAAACAATGGAAGAAATGTAAAACAAAAAACTCTCTTTTGCTAGAGAGTTTTTTATATTGTTATGAATTTAATAATTCTAAAATTTTTGCTTGATTCTTTTGATATTCTTGCATGCCTTTATTAAATATTTCTAAAAGTTTTGTGTCTATATCTTCTTGTTCCAAATCAATGATTTTGGTAAAACCTTTGAATATTCTTCTATATCTATAACTATCATCTGTTTTGTTAGTTGCAAATTCTGACCATATTTTTTTATGAACCTGTTGAGTGTCTTCATCTAAATTCCAACCGCCCAGTTCAGAGCGGAATAGTATTTTACACTTATTATTAACTCGTTGTAGTCCAAACCAAAAGTAATATGATGAATTAGTACCCCACGAACCAGACCCCTCTATAGGTTTAGCAATCTTTTCGTCTAAAGTTTTAGTAGTAAATCTGATATATCCTTTGCCACCACTTTTCTCATAATTTATATCAGAATTTTCTTCTTTGCTTTTATCTTTCAATAATTGTCTTAACTTATCACTAATTTTAGCAACTTCGTCAAGTTTATTTTCGTAAATAAGTTCCATTTCTTTTTGATATTCATTATGTATTTTGTTTATTGTTTCCATTATTTTATTGTTTGGAAATTCTTTGTCTTTATATTTATACATAATATCTATTGCCATTTGATGTTTTTTATAAATATTATCACATTCTTCAATCAATTCCTCGTCTGAAATTAGGTGCTTTTTTATGATTTGACAATAATTTGTAACTATCATTTTAACTTCTGGTAAAAGCTGTGTGTTATTAGTTGTATTATCTATTGCAGATACAATATCTTCATAAGTTAAGATTCCCCAACCCAAGTCTTTGGGTTCATCACCTTGAGGACTTAAAAATATGTATATTTTTTTATATTCCGTATATTTGGAATCTATTAAATATTTGTAGTGTTCTGTTTGATATTTTCCGCTAGATTTAACCTTATGCTCTTGCGATGTGGTTTTGTTTTCAATAGCAATAAGATATTTTTCATCTTCAAATCTAATCAATATATCCAACAATCCTTCTTTTTCTGCTTTAGTTTTATCATCTTCGCAACGCCAATTAATATCTACCTTTTGATTATTAAAATTAATAAACATCCAGTCTAGTATATCGTTGTTAAATCTTTTGTTTTTTGATATTGCAGATTTGATAAATTCTTTAACAAAAGCATCTCCAAGTCCATGATTTTCATTACTATTTAATAACCATGCCAAAATATTAGTATGTCTAGTTTCGTATGCATCAATTTTTAAAATCTGAAAAATATTAATATTTTTAGTCCATCTTTTTAAAGGATTTAAACACTGAAGGTCTGAAACAAAATTTCTAATACACTCACTAGCATTTTGCAATTCCTTCTCTTCATTGTTTTGCAAATTTAAATTGTTAACTTTTTTTGATTTTGCCATAACTCACTCCTTACATATAAATATAACAAAAACCAACACCTTTTGCAATAATATTTTAAAAATTAAGTAACTCCGTTTTAGTTTTTACATTTTCGATAAATTGATTATAGTCTACAACTATCTCGGGACTAATTAATAATTTACCTTCTTTTATCCAGGTTTTTACAAGTTCAATATTTTCAGGCGTTGTAATTATTGCAACCAATCTTTCAGGATTTTTATCAAAATAAACATTGCCTATAACATTTTTTTCTCTTGAAGATTTGATTTCTTGTTCATCTTTTGGTTTTATCACAAAAATACAACCCGCAGGATAATCATAATTAAATAAATCCGAGTGATACTTAATTGTAAACCATAAATTATTTATTGTAGACACATTTATTTGTCCTGGCATTGGCAATACATCTTTTTGTGGCCCAACTCTATCAATCAGTGCCGAAATATTGCCAGATTTAATTATTTCCTTTGCATTCCAAATAGGCGTTCCGTGAAAACATAAATCACTATCTAAAGATAAACCCTTTTTCAATTCCTTTTCAAAAGTAGATATCGCAATTTTTCTATATCTAATATCTTCTTTATTACGTTCTCGTTTATAACTAATATTGTCTTTTTTTAGTCCATACTCATCAAACTCTATCATACTTTCTCCATTTAAAACATATTAGCATAAATCTTTTACATTTGCAATAATTGACCTAAATTTTATTAATTTGGAATAAATTTAAAATATTGTTAGGTTTTTAAAATTGATTGTGTTATACTAAAATTATGAAAAGATTTTTTAGTTATGTATTAAGTTTCTCAATTATATGTTTATTATGTTTTAACCTTGTAGGCTGTTTCCGTGAAGAAATTATAGACCCTATCAATCCTAGCACCCCTATCACGCCACCCGACACACCAACTGTTGAAACGTCTATTAATTATGTTTCATTAGGCGACAGCATTCCAGCCGGATTCGGATTAGATGGATTTAATCCTGATGAATATACATTTGTTAATAGTAGTTATACTTATTTGTTTAAAACAATGCTGGAAGAAGAATATGATGTTGTCAACGCAGTAACTTATGCTCACTCGGGTGATACTTCTGGAAATTTATTAAGTCTATTAACGCCTCTCTTGTCTGATGAACTTACTGAAGATAATCAAACAATGAAAACAAATATTCAACAAGCGGATATAATAACCATTTGTATAGGTGCAAATGATATTTTAGGCCCCGCTACTGACAATTTAATCGATTATATAAAGGGAACTATCGATATCACTGAATATCTTGACACTGGATTACAAAATCTATCAAATAATTTCAGTACTCTTGTTAGCACTCTACAAACTTTAAACCCTACTTGTAAATTAGTTTTTTCAAGTGTTTATAATCCTTATAAAGAATTTATAGATACAACCAAATCCGTCTCAATATCTATGGGATACTTCCCTCTAACATTAGGTGCGGAAAAATTAAATGAAATAGGTTCTATTGCTGAAGTTTATATAGATTCGGGAAGTGTTGATATTACTGTTAGCGGACAACAATCAACAAAAACAATATCCGCAGGCGTTAATCAGATTATTTTAGATAATATTACTATTGATGAGGAAAATACAGTTTTTAAAGAAAACTGCTATTTATTAGATGTTAAATCTTGTTTTGATAATTACTATGATTCGAAAACTGAAAATAAATACGATATTATAAACTGCTATTTGTTATCATCTTCTACTGCAATTAATTTCAATGAAATCACAACAGCAATCGATCCGCATCCAAACACTGCAGGACATGAATTAATATTTAATCTACTAAACAATTGGTATAATACAAATATTGAACAATAAATACCAAACCCTCACTATTATTTTAGTGAGGGTTTTAAATATTTCGGGCAATAAAAAAACTTGGATTTAACCAAGTTATGTGGTGCGTCCTAAGGGGCGACTGCGTTAAAAAAAGTTGCCAGTGGCAAGTTTTTAGCACAAAGCGGGAGCAACTTGTTGCGGTCCGGGGCGACAGACCGAACCCTTTACGGGTCGAATCACTTAGGACAATAAAAAAACCTGGATTTAACCAAGTTATGTGGTGCGTCCTAAGGGATTCGAACCCCTGACCTTTGGTTCCGTAGACCAACGCTCTATCCAGCTGAGCTAAGAACGCATATATATTAAATTGCAAGTAAACTTAAAGTTTACTCACAATGCTGGATATATTATATATTATTTTATCGCCATTGTCAACTAGTTTTTTAAAAATAATTTTATTATTAAAGATTTTAGTATTAAATTTGTCCAATTTTTAAGTCTTTAATTGCGTGCTGGTGCATATAATTTTGTATGAAAAAAACTCAATTTATAACAAATATCATTATTGTAGCAATATTAATTTCTTTAATTGTAGTTGCGGTTCCGTTTAGCACACAAGTTAAAACAAGTTCAAATCCTAATGTTATTTACAATGGTGACAAATCTCAAAACAATGTTTGTTTTATGATTAATGTTTACTGGGGAACTGAATATATTGAAGATATGCTTGATATCCTTGACTTATATGATGTTAAAACCACTTTTTTCGTGGGCGGAAGTTGGTTTGCTAAAAATGTAGATATGGCTAAAACAATTTACCAACGTGGGCACGAAATAGGAAATCACGGATATAATCATAAAGACCACGACAAGATTTCCGAACAACAAAATTATGATGAAATAAACAAAACTCATTTACTAGTTAGTGCAAATCTTGGAATTGAAATGAATTTATTTGCTCCGCCATCTGGGGCTTTTAACAACTCAACAATCGATGTCGCAACTAAACTAAATTACAAAACAATAATGTGGACCCATGACACTATTGATTGGCGTGATAAAAATACCGACCTAATAATAAAACGTGCAACAAAAAACTTATCAAATGGAGATTTGATTTTAATGCACCCAACTAAAAATACTCTTGAAGCATTAGGACCTATTCTTGCTTATGCTACAAACAATGGATTTAACGCCACAACCGTAAGCAAAACATTAGGAAATGACAATATTTAATTGGTAAAATATTAATAAATTTACGCCAATTTAACCTTTAAAGGTTCTATTATGATTATAAATTTTAATTTTCTGTAAAAAATTAATCAAAGAATTAATCAAATTGTTTTGAAAATTGACAAAAACAATGTATAATATCTACAAAGGGGAAATGTCGTGTCAATATATAAATCAACTTTAAATACATCAAAACAAAAAAAACAAAAAAAAGTTAAGCCTCCTAAAATCAAAACTAAAAGCGAACCAATAATAAAAGCCTCTCGATATATTTCGATTGTAGTTTTATTGTTGGCAACTATAGGATTTGTTGGATTATGTGCTCCTAGCAATTTTGTCAAAAATCTTTTGCTGGGGCTTATAGGAATTTCGGCTTATCCTTTATGCCTGTTGACAATATTCTTATGCTCAATGAAAATGGGTAAAACTAAATATGAAATCAATAAAAAATACGTGGTATATTTAAGTTTTGCATTATTTTTTATACTTATGATTACTCACTTGATTTTAACAACAAAAATAGATTTAACTTCATACTCTCAATACTTAAAAGATACTTATGCATTAAAAACAAGTGGTGCTGGTCTTGTTATGAGTTTGTTTACTTACTTTATGAAAAAATATTTAACAACGGTAGGTGCATATATCTTTTCAATAATATTATTAACTGTGTTTATTGGTTTAATTTTAGATTCACGACAACCTAAAAACGAACAGGTCGAACAACAACCACAAAAAAGCAAATTTGACTTTAGTGGTATGATTGACGGCACTAATCAACAAGTTGACGAACCTGTAGAAATTACTTTAAAACACAAACAAAATAACATCAAAAAAGAAATAGCAAAACAAAAACTTGGTATGACACCTGGAAGTTCTACTATTATTAGTTCAAGTATGCGACTTGAAGAAATACCAGACACGCCTAAAAAATACAAAACAAAACGAGATTATATATTAACCCCACCAGAAATTATTATGCCTGATTATGATAATATCAAACCTGAAACTATTGAGCGTAAACCAATGTTTGAACAACCAGTTCAAAAACCAAATGATATCGCAAGCAAAATTGAACTTAATAGTGATATATTTGTAACAGATACTGACGATTTTTATAAAGACGCAAAAGTAATTGAAGGCAAGAATTTGGAAAATAATAAAATTCAAGAAATCAAACCAAATAATTGGAATGCTCAAACATCAAATAATACAAACTTAAATAGTCCTAATACACAAAATTTAAATTCACTTGAAAATGATAATAAAATCAAATCAAATATTGATATTACTAGCGAAATAAAATCTCAACCTATCGAACCTATTGTCACGTATAATAATGATATAGAAGAACAAAATAACTGGAATAATAACGTAAAACAAATATTTAATGAATCCACTGAAACTAAATCAGCCTCTTTTGATATATTTGACGCCCTTGATGATGGCGATGATGAAGAAGAGTCTAGTGAAGATTTCGATGATATAAAAGAATTTGAAAGAGAAACACAAACTATTGAACAACCTGTAAATACTCATAGCATTTCAAATAACACATATAATCAACCTTCAACCACTGAAATAAAACTTCCTTCAACAAATACTAGCGAAGTTGTTCGTAGTTCTACTTTTACTACGCCTAATAATGTATTTACTAAAGAAATTGTAGAAGAAAAGAAAGAAGAAAATCTTTTGGGTAGACCTAAAAAACATAATTCACCTTATGTTAAGCCACCTGTTGATTTACTTGAATATCTTGAAAATGTTGAAGTAGTAACAGATGAGGAATGTAATGAAAACATCGAAAAATTAGAACGTGTACTGCAAGATTTTAAAATCAATGCAAAAGTAAAGGCCGTTCAAGTAGGTCCTGCCGTTACTCGTTATGAAATAGGTATGCCTCAAGGTGTTAGTGTTAAAAAAGTTCAATTCCACGCAGACGATATTGCTATGGCTTTGGCTTCTAACGGAAGTATTCGTATCGAAGCACCAATTCCAGGCAAAAATGCTGTAGGTATTGAAGTCCCTAATCGTATGGTAATGGGCGTAAGTCTTCGGGAGATGATTGAAAGTCCTGATTATCAACAACGAATCAATCCTATGTCATTTGTATTAGGTAAAGACATCAATGGCAGTGTACAATTTTGTAATCTTGACAAAATGCCACACTTATTAGTTGCAGGTTCTACTGGTAGCGGTAAATCAGTGTGCTTAAATACAATGCTAATTAGTATGATTTACAAATCTAGTCCTGAAGATTTAAGATTGATACTAATTGACCCTAAAACCGTTGAATTTTCAACTTATGCACGTCTGCCACACTTGCTAACCCCTGAAATTATTACAACTAAAGACCAAACAATTAATGCTTTAAATTGGGCTATCAAAGAAATGGAAGCCCGTTACGGATTATTGCAACGTAATCAAGTTGTTAATATTAAGGAATACAACAATCTTGACATTGTTAAAAATGGTGAAGTGCAAAAACTACCTTATATTGTAATTGTTATTGACGAGTTGGGCGACCTTATGATTGAAGCCAAACGTGAAATGGAAGAACGTATTATGAAACTTGCACAAAAATCACGTGCGGCAGGTATTCATCTGGTAATCGCTACTCAACGTCCATCTGTTGACGTAATCACTGGTACAATTAAAGCCAACTTACCTAGCCGTATTGCATTTGCTCTTACCAACTTTGCTGATAGTAAAACAGTACTTGATATGGGCGGTGCCGAAAAACTTCTTGGTAAGGGTGATATGTTATTTAAACCTAACGACTTGCCAGAACCAAGACGTGTACAAGGTGCATTTATCTCAAGTAAAGAAGTTGCAAGTGTTGTTAAGTTTATTAAGGAAAATAATAATCCTGACTTTGATGAAGATGCTCAAAAACATATTAATCAAACTGCCGAAGTTACCACTCAAACTGCTACTGGCGAAAATGCAAGTTTTGACCCTGTGCTTAAAGATGCTTTACGCTTCTTTATTCAAGCCAACCAAGCATCAATCACACTTGTTCAACGTAGATTTGGTGTGGGTTATGCCCGTGCGGCACGTATCATTGACCAAATGGAACAAAACGGATTTATTTCCCCAGCCGATGGCAGTAAACCACGTCAAGTATTAATCTCACTTGAAGAATACAATTTAATATTTAATTCATAATATCAAAAACCAACCTAATTAAATGGTTGGTTTTTATTTTATATTTAATCAAAGTATATATATTAATTATATTTACACTTATTATTGACAAACATATTTAGTTATGCTAAACTATCATTATGAAATTTTTAGGAAAACAATTTAAAGAAAAAGATAAAGGTTATTTTGGTGTTCGTCGTTGTACAATTTGTAACAACGAATTACGTGATGTTAATTTGGTAGAAATTAGTGCTACTAATTATTTTTGCTTTATTCCAACAAAGTCAGTAATTATCAAGCGTATTTTAGTTTGCCAACATTGTAAAGCATTTATGGAACTTGATGATAAGTTGTGGAATTATTATTCTTCATACTACAACAAACGTTTTAACAAATCAACTACTGATTCAATCATCAACACATTAACAACAATTTCTAATGATATGAAACAAAATGGAATAACATTAACAATTGAAGATGAAACATCTAAACAATCTCTTGATTTTATTTATAAAAATTTA
>JAZSRW010000119.1:0-2495 GCA_045538675.1 Candidatus Onthoplasma sp.
AGCTCCACAAAATGCCTTTGTAATAAGCATTTGTGAAAAGTTTAACATACCCATTTGTACGCTCCTAATATATTTAATGGTTCTAAATCTAACCCGCCTTTATGTAATTTTGTGCATTTCATAAGCCTTTTTGTACCAATAATAACACCTGTTATAGGGTCAAATTTTAATATACAACGCATCATATAAATTGAACACGTTGGCATTTTTGAACAATTTGAACCAATTATTGGCGAAATTATCAACTTATAAAAAATCAAGAATACAAATTCAACACAAAGTATTGGCGACATTAAGATTTTAAATAATTTATACATCTTTTGTATCCTTGACTAAATTACATTTAATTAAGAATTTATTAAACTCATCGTTTAAAACTCTAAAATCCACCGCAGTTGCTTCAGTTTTTAATGTAATTACATAATTTTTGACTGCTAAAATAGGTAATTTAACTCTAACAATTTCGCTGATAATTCGTTTTAATCTACTACGAGTAACCGAATTACCAACTTTATTGCTAATAGATATTCCAATTTTAGCATTAGGTAGTTTAGTATCTACATAGTGGACTGAGAAATATGTACAACTATAAAATTTACCTTTTTTATAGATGTAATTAAATTCTTTTGTCTTTTTAACTCTATTAATCCTACTTAACATATTCACCTATGCAGATAATTTATTTCTACCTCTATTTCTGCGTCTTTTTAATACTTTTCTTCCTGACAAAGTCTTCATTCTTGCTCTAAAACCATGAACTTTACTTCTTTGTCTTTTCTTTGGTTGATAAGTTTGCTTCATATTTCGTCTCCTTTTATTAAAATCAAGTAATAGCATTATAACTTTTAACTTTCGATTTGTCAATAATAATTTCCAATTTAAATAAAAAGTTATCCACAAATTGTGTTTATATTGTGGATAACTCTATTATTATAATATATATTATATTTTAAATATACAAATCCTTGATTTTACACCATTCTTACAGGTAAAATCAAGAATAAGTAATCTTCATTTTCACTTGGAGTAACAATACAGTGTGAAATTGCATTGCTAAAGTTAATCTTGATATATTCATCTTCAGTTGCACGCAAGCAATCTGTAAAATATTTTGAATTAAATGCAATTGTAATATCAGCACCTTTTGTTGAAACAGTTATATTTTCCTTAACATTACCCATTTCACTATCAGAAGTTAATATTAATGAATTTTCAGTAATATCAAACTTAACACGGCTATTTTTATCACCCTTAGATAATAAACTAGCACGGTCAATCGCATCTTCAAGTTGAGATTTTTTAATACTAACAGTTGTATTAAAGTTAGAATTTAATATTTGACGATAGTTAATAAATTGACCTTCTAGTAATCTTGTAGTAATTATTGTATCATTCATATCAACCATCAAGTTATTTGAATGAACATAAACTTTAACAGTTTCTTCATTATCTAACATCTTACTAATTTCAGACAAACTTCTAGCAGGAACAATAAAACTAAAATCTGAAGTAGTACTAATAACAGGTTTGTTAGCCATAGCCATTCTAAATCCGTCAAGAGCCACTGCACGCATACCGTTATTATTAACTTCAAATAACACACCTTTTAGTATTGGTCTACTATAATCAACTGCCACTGCAAATATAACACTATTAATCAAACTCTTTAAATCGCTACGATTAACTTCAAAATATTCAACTTTGTCAATATTTTTAAGTTCAGGGAATTCAAGTACGTCCATACATTGAATAAATCCTTCACTGTCGCTATAACTAATACGTAACTTTTGTCTTTCGTTTAATTCCAAACTAATTTGTTCATTAGTCAACTTTCTTAAATATTCACCAAATAGTTTACCAGGAACAACAGTTTGACCTTCATCAATAACTTCAGCTTTAATTGTTTTAGTAATAGATAATTCCAAATCTGTACCAGATAGAACTACGCTATCACCATAAGCACTTATTTTAATACCTTCCAATATTGGAGATATAGTTTTTGTAGAAACTGCCTTTAAAACTTTGTTGACAGCTTCTGATAAATCTAATCCGTCACATCTAAATAACATAATCTTCTCCTATTCACATCTAGTACCCTAATATTACCACACCTAAACAAATCTGTCAATAATAATAGCCAAAATTTTATTGTTAAATTTAAGATTTGTTAAATTGAAATTAATATCCTGATTCCAGTTGTCTTTTTTTGTCGAATATTAATATAAAAAATAACTATAAATATTTAATAATGTGCTTAAAAATAGTTATCCACACGATGTGCATAACTGGCTAGTTATCAACATTGACACCCTCTAAAAGTTATCAACATAGTCAAATTTTAACAGTTAAAAAACAACGATATTTATTTTTTAACTTAATAACTTTGTTCCCATTATTATTAAAGTAATCAACTACTTCACCTATTTCATTATTTTTATAATAAATTTTCATTCCTAAAAGCTCAGTTGGCAGCATTTCATCGTCAGATAAATTTA
>JAZSRW010000003.1:0-4350 GCA_045538675.1 Candidatus Onthoplasma sp.
TAAAAACACTTTTTAATTTTTATATTTTGTGATATATTATTTACATAAATAATTACCAAATTTACAAAATTATACCACGCATAGTTTTAATTAAAAGGAAATAATATATATTATGAAAATCAAACAACACAAATTAAAAGTATTAAGCCTATCAATAATATTAATATTGCTAAGTATTTGTCTGTGCGGTTGTGCCTCTGTAAACCTAGTAACATATCACGATAGCAATGGTATGATTTATGAATATGTTTACATAAATATCGACGAACAAATTTTAAGCAGTCATGGATACGACATTGAAAATGTTAAACTAGAAATAAAAACCAACGCTTACACCGAAGCCTCGAAACTATTAAATGAATATCATAACACTCTTGCAATGGAATATCAAAGGGAAAATATTTCAAGTGAAGAATACACACTACTTTACAATGGTGTAAAGCCAGCACAAGAAGATTGGAAAAACAACACCTATTCGATAGGTTTTAAATTCAACAATTCTACTATATACAAAAAATACCACGAACTAATGAATGGCCTAACATTTAAAAACAACTCAAAACAAATAAAAAAATTATTCTACACAAAAACCTATTATTACGGCACCGCAAACTACGGAGACTATTCAATATTTAATAGAATATACAACTATTATACAAACTCAGTTTTTTCAACTATTTCACCACAAGAGTCTCATTTGACCTATAGTTACTCCGTATCAAGCCGAAGATTTCATAGTGATGCCGAAAAAGTGTATTTAGACTCTAACGGAAATTATATCCACGTTTGGAATATAAATCCCGACAACCCTTCTCGAAATATATACTTTTACACAATCTCTGCAAATCGTGGGATATGGCTATTATCTGCAATAATTATAGGAATAATATTTGCCTTTATTTTATTATCAATAGCCCTTATTAAACATTTAAAAAATAAAAAGAAAAATAATTATAATAATTCCGAAAATAATAAAATTTAATTAACAAAAAATACGACAATTTGCTTATTTGTAGCATTTTATCGTATTTTTTAATATTATTTATAAATATTTTTATAATTTTTCAATCAATTTAAAATCAACTCTACCCTTGTCGTCAATGTTGATTGTTTTTACTTTTACTTTGTCGCCAATCTTTACAACATCTTCAACCTTTTCAACACGTTCTTTAGCAAGTTTAGAAATATGAATCATACCATCTTTACCAGGTGCAACTTCAACAAATGCACCAAATTGCATAATACGTACAACTTTACCTGTATATTCACAATTAAGTTCCAAGTCTTCTGCAATCATTAATATGATTTGCTTTGCACGTTCAATCATAGCACTATCACTAGATGAAATGAACACATCGCCTTCGTCCTTGATATCAATCTTAACGCCAGTTTCATCAATAATTTGATTAATAACTTTACCACCAGTGCCAATAACTTCACGAATCTTATCTGGATTAATTTTAAAGCTTACAATTTTTGGTGCGTATTTAGATAAGTTTTCTCTTGGCATTGGGATTGTTGCCAACATCTTTTCCATAATTTCAAGACGACCAATACGAGCTTGCTCTAACGCTGTTTTTAAAATATTACGGTCAATTCCGTGAATCTTAATATCCATTTGAATTGCTGTAATACCTTTTTCAGTACCAGCAACCTTAAAGTCCATATCGCCAAGGAAGTCTTCCAACCCTTGAATATCGGTTAAGATTGCAACGCGGTCACTTTCCTTGTCTTTAATAAGTCCCATAGCAATACCAGCAACTGGACTAGAGATAGGAACGCCACCGTCCATAAGTGCAAGAGTACTACCACAAACACTGGCTTGAGAAGTTGAACCATTTGATGATAAAACTTCACTTACAGTACGAATTGCGTAAGGGAATTCCTCTTCACTTGGAAGAACTGGAAGTAACGCACGTTCAGCCAACGCCCCGTGACCAATTTCACGACGACCTGGGCTACGAATACCTTTAGCTTCACCAGTTGAATATCCTGGGAAATTGTAGTGGTGCATATATCTCTTATATTCTTCCTCGTCTAAACCTTCTAATTCTTGAGCCTCGTTAAGCATACCCAACGTTAAAGTTGTTAGCACCTGAGTTTCGCCACGAGTAAACACTCCACTTCCGTGAACACGTGGAAGCACACCGGCCTCACACCAAATTGGACGAATTTGAGTTAAAGTTCTTCCATCTGGACGAACACCCTTATCCAAAATCTTGCGACGAACTTTTTCTTTCTTTAAATTATATAAAGATAGTCCAATCCATTTTCCATCTTCTGGATAAGTTTCAGCAAAATGATTAAACACATCTTCATTAAATTCTTCTTCTTTTGCCTCACGAATATGACGGTCAAACTCTTCTAAAACTTTATCCATTTTAGCATCTGCATATTCACGCACTGCCTTGTCTAGTTCTTCTGGAATTTCGTCATAAACAATTTTATCAGTTTTTGGCTTACCAATTTCTTTGGCAATATTTTCGATAAATTCACATTGTTTTTTAATTTCTTCATGAGCAAACATAATAGCATCAAGCATTAGTTCTTCAGTAACCTCTTTTGCTCCAGCCTCAACCATAAGCACAGCCTCTTTAGTACCACTTACAGTTAAATCCATAACGCTATTTTCACTTTGTTCAACTGTTGGATTGATAATAAATTTACCATCAACACAGCCGATATTAACCGAACCAGTAGGACCTTCAAATGGGATATCAGATATTGATAACGCAATTGAACTACCTAGCATTGCAAGTGGTTCTGGTTGAATATCTGTATCAACTGATAGCGGGGTTGCTACGATTGATACATCATTATAAAAACCTTTTGGGAACAATGGACGTAATGGACGGTCAATTAAACGGCTTTTAAGTATAGCCACGTCTGAAGGACGTCCTTCACGCTTTTTAAATCCACCAGGAATTTTACCTATTGTGTATAATTTTTCTTCATAATCCACACTTAGTGGGAAAAAGTCTTGTCCTGGACGAGGTTCTTTGTTCATAGTTGCATTAACCATAACAACAGTTTCGCCACAAGTAACAAAACAAGAACCGTTAGCTTGGCCACAATATTTGCCAATTTGCACACTAACTTCTCTACCTCCAATGGTAGTTGTAAAAATCTTTTCTTGCATATTCTCTCCTTAAAAACATTCCCATTATAACACAAACTTTAAAAAAAGTACATAAAATCTTAAAAATTATTGACAATATTTAAATATTTATCATAAACAAATCAATTTTGTTTGCGATTTTTAATAAAAACTTGTATAATATGTACAATAATTATTTTAAGGAGGGGACAAATGCGTGATTTTGATGACGATTTATTTGATGACGATGATGACGAGTTAGAAGACGAACTTGAAGACGAACTCGAAGATATGTTTGACGATGATGACGACGGTGACTCCCCTAGCCAAAAAGAAGAAAAAAAGAAAGAAGACAAGGGCGAAAAAGAAGAGCAGAAACCCGAAACAGACGATAAAAAGAGTTCTGAAAAGCCTGAAGGAGATAAAACAAAATCAGACCAAAAAACTGATTCAACAACCTCTGAACAATCTTCCAAAACAAGCGACCCAACAAAGACAGACGCAACAAAGACAGATACCACAAAAACAGACCCAACAAAGACATCTGCAAAACCTGATGCAGCCGCTAGCAAAACTCCAGGAGGAGAAAATTTAGATATTTCTAAATTAAAACCATCTGGAAACGGTCCTATGCCCAACAATGCCATGAACGCTGGTCAGCAACTTGCTAAAAACGCAGGTAAAGAGTTAGCACAAGCCACCACAACCGGGACAAATGCTGCTGCGGGCGGAGCAGCCGGGGCTGGTGCAACTGGTGCCGCAGGGGCTGGTGCAACTGGAGCAGGTGCAACTGGTGCTGCTGGTGCAGGTGCAACTGGCGCTGCTGGTGCGGGTGCTGCAGGCGCCGCAGGGGCTGGGGCTGCTGGTGCGGCCGGCGCTGGGGCTGGAGCCGGAGCAGGAGGTGCCGTTGCCGCTGCTGGCCCTTGGGGATTATTGGTAATAGCAATAATTGTAGTTATTATAATACTAATTATGGTAATTACTTCCATTATTGTATCAGTAGCATCAGCCATGGCAGAAAAAACCGATCCAGCTAATATGGGTTCTAATCCTTATATTGATTCCTATTATTTTTATGGGACTAGAGTGGCTTATATAGATGATGACGAATTACATTCTTCATTATATTTATCCTACAATCAATATGTTATTGACGTATTGAACGATATTTTAAATGATAATCAAGACACATTAACATTAACCATAACTTTACCTGAAGAAAATTTTACAAATACTGATGAATTGTCAAATGA
>JAZSRW010000065.1:0-2994 GCA_045538675.1 Candidatus Onthoplasma sp.
GATAAATGTTGTATTTTGTAGTAATTGGTTTGACTTTAATGTTGGATTAAATTATAATATTATTATAATTACTTATAATAACAATATAAGATTTTTGAGATAACTAATTTAAATTCAAGGGGTTAATTTATGTTTAAAAGAATTCTTAAAATTTCAGGAATAGTACTATTAAGTTTTGTAATGCTAATTGGTGTGGTAGTAGCCTTTTTAGCGATTAGGGGAGATTTTAAAAAGAAGGTTATAAAGCCAACTGATATTAAGTTTACGATTAGTAAAGTTGATTTAGTTTTTGATGCAACTTGTATAGATCAAGAAAATTTAGATAATGAGCAAATATTCTCATTTACTATTTCTGCCCTACCTTTAGATGTGACTGAAAGGGAATGTATTATTACAGTTCTTGAGGGAAGTAGTTTGATACAATTCAAACAATATGTAAACGGAAAACTGGAAGACTATAATTCAAACAAATTTTATTTAAACACTCCGATATATTTTCAATTGAAAAATGTTACAGAAGATAACGTTGAGGATTATCACGATGGTGTAGTATATTTGAAAGTTCAAGACAAGTTAGACTTGCTGGACGATAAATTGGAAATTAGAATAGATAGAGCGATTACTAGTATATCTATTTTTGACAGAGGAATTGATAACGACAAAAATAATAAAATAGTTAATGGATTGTTTACTTATGAGGAAGGTAAGCACGGCGGTGTGGTTGCTCAAAGTTTGGAAGCAGTGATGCAAGAAGATTATCCATTGGATATAATTACTGCTCCATTAAAGTCTAATAAACCATTTGAGTCGGTAGATGCTAAATTGTATGAAGTTTATTATATGGAAGATGATCAACATAAATTATTGGTAAATGATGGTGAGGTCGTAAAACTTCAAAGGCGTACAGATGAAGGACAAATTGTTGAGGAAACTTGTAACTTTGTAAAATATGATACCGAAAATAAAAGATTTGTTTTTAATTCGGCAGAATCAGGTGATTTTAAATTTAAATTGGTCACATATCCTACATACAAAATTCAAGACGAGATAAATGATCTTGTAAATAATGGATTGTCACTTGTAGACAAGTTGAAAAGAGACGACATTATAACAAAGATAGTAAATATTAAGGTTACAGGTTCTGATGCTGAACGAATTTTGTTTGAAGGTGATAATGCTACTATTGGTATGAATTTGCTACAAACTAATAAATGGGCTGTAAACAATGGTACTTCAGTTGATATGTTTGACCTTGGATTAACCTTGGCTAAGAGCAATAGCGGAACAGAAATTACAGGAAGATATAATGAACTGGAATTTTTGACAGATTCACATTTTTCATCAAATGTATATTTTACATTTAAAAAATCTGAAATTGATCCTGTTACAGGAGAGGTTACAAATTCAGATTTACCAATATATGTAAATTTATTTAAAAACAAATTGGGTCAAAACAAAGCATCTATTTCAGGATTTAATATGGTTAATATTGATAATCAGGCAGAATATGATGTTGTCCTAAAACCTTCAAGTTTAACTGGAAGCGTCGCAATTTATGATTTGATTTTATCTAGTATTAAATATGATGAAGATGGAAAAGAGATAAGTACAACAACAATAACATTTACATTGACTGCGGATAAAGATGGAGTTGCAGGTAAAACTTTAACATTTGCAACAGTTGTGGGATACTCTGATAACCACCCTAATTTAACAGAGATTAAAATATCTAAAAAAGATACTGAAGAAGAAACCGATGGTAATTATTATTTGAATTCAATTGTTGATACTCGTTTAATATTAGATGATGAAATATATGAAGGTGATACTCCTACAGGAAAATATAATTTTAAATCTTTAAATGCTGGTTTGTATTTGGCTGTGCTAGGGGATTTGGATAATAGTGGAAAATCTAATTTGGTTAACGGTGAATTTATTACAAGTATTGAACGTGCTGGTGCTAATTCAATTATTACTATCAAACCTATTGGTGAAGACTTGGCTGGCAAAGAACTTGAATTATATGCTATTGTGGTAAATAAAGATGGTTCCGTTAGGTCTACTTTGGTTCCTAGAAAGGCGGTTGTTAACTTGAATCCAACAAAAATAGCACTTAGTAATAATGGAGAATTAGGATTGCCTGTAATTGTTGATGCTGATGGACTAGATTTTGGTGAAGGTGTTGACGTTGATGATATTGTTGGAATTTATCAAGAAGGTAGTTATAATGAATTTTTGGTATTTGCACCTAAATATACTTTATTAACTTCAGATAAAGCACCTAAAGAATGGGCTACTGGTATGCCTATATATACTTATGATGCTGTTGAGGGATATCAATTAATTCAGTCAAGTGGCAAAGATTATTCAGAATATAAGGGAAAGTGTTATACAAAGAATAATTATTCAATGATAGATTGTGTTAGTTTTGTTGAAAAAGAAACAATTGCTAGTGAAGAGCATGATGTTGAATATTTCCTATTAGGTTATATTGAAAATGGACATTTTGTAAACGCTATTAAGGCAACGGGTATAAATTATTATTCTAAATTGTATCCAGTACTTATTAAGTCTGAATACTTGCCTGAATCAGATAAATTGCAAACTGCAGAAGCATATATTGATCAATTATTAACAGGTAAAACAGAAAAGGCTGTAGATGATGGTTTGATTAATTACGATTTAACATTGTTAAATGGTAGAATTATTACTAGACAAGGCAGTGCTTATATAAATACTGGAACTAACTTTAGTGAAAGTAAACAATATTATATATATGAAGATGGTGAATACAAACTTATTAACAACGATAATATTCAACCAGAAGATATTAATGATTTGGAAGCATTTAAATCAAAGTATTATGAATTGGTAGATGTTAGGTTGGCAAAGGATTTTGTTGGAGATATCTCAAATGCTAACGCTAATTTAAAGTATTATACTATTAATGATAAAGGCTTGTTGGTAGAGAAAAAATAAAGAGGGATTATTGTG
>JAZSRW010000041.1:0-39017 GCA_045538675.1 Candidatus Onthoplasma sp.
AATAGCACCAGCACTTGTTTTTGGATATACTTGTATACCTCTATTATCTACTATAACTAATTTGCTAATTTCTCTTTTATCGTTATATTCAATTTCTTTAACTTTAAATCTTCGCTTTTGTTCTTCTTTTGGCAGTTTATAAATTGATTTAGTTCCAACCTTTTCTTCAACCATTTCACAATCTATCATAATGTTTGGACTTGTATATAATTCTCTACCAATACCCCAGTTTACGCAAGCCCTTTTAAAACTATCACTTGCTTCGCCTTTTTCTTTTTCGGTATTGCTTTCAACACCACAATCCCATTTCCAAACCCATTTAAAACAACCATCTTGGTCATATCCTACGTGAATACCAACACCACAATATAAGTTGCCTTTAATTTCTTTGTGGTCACGTTGCCAGTTTTCAGCACCTACTGTTTCGTCAAGTATATTCATATCACATCTTGCATCTTTATACAATAATAATGAATATCCCCAACTAAATGCGTTTCCTACACGCACATCAATTTCTTCTTCATTTAATGTTCTAAAACTCATTTTCAGTTCCTCCATTTTCTATTAAATAGTTTAATTGTTCTATTGCACTTTTTAATGCAACTTGTATGTCGTAAAACTCTCGACTACTTTCACTGACATACTTTTGTTTGTTAGAAAGCATTTCAATTTCGCTTTCCCAATAACTTTTACTGCTCATCAGTACCTCCTTAAATGGTATATTTTCTATACCATATATTATCATTATATATCATTTTATATCAAATGTAAAGCGTTTTTACAAAGTTTTTAAAAAAATTTTAAAGAAAAAAACTACCATAATTAAATGGTAGAATTTTCCCACGAGATTAAAATGATTTTATTTCTATGTTACCCTTATAGGATAACACTTATATAATATCATAAAGTTTATAAAAAGTCAATTATTTATGCCAATAAAAAAAGAGTAGCACCGCCACTCATAAAAACAACAGCCCTGCTAACTCTTTTGCATTTGTGTTTATATTCCGTTATAAACGAGCAACAAGCACTAGTCATTTTTTATTGATTGTAAAGTTAAATTTCATTATGTATACTCCTTTACAATTCTATTATACCATATCTTGTGGTATTTGTCAAGTACTTATGGTATATGGAGGCACAGGCGAGATTTGAACTCACGAATAAAGGTTTTGCAGACCTCTGTCTTACCGCTTGACTACTGTGCCATAAAGGGCATATTTCAGCCCTTATTCAACTTTCCACGCATCAGTCAACAACATATCACTACAATCAAAAATGTCTATTATATCTCCACTTATTATCGTGCTAATATGTCCGTCCATTCTAACTAAATACACTCCACAGGGATACCTTGTAGCAAATTCGCCAACGGTAAAGCCCTCACAATTAACTCTTTGGAACTTAAACACATCATCAAGCAAGTGTCGATAACAGCACAAAGTCAATTTAGGACAATTATATAACTTTGAAACGTGAAATAGTTTCTTACGTATTTCTGGATAACTTATGCCAGTTGCAAGCGAAATAGCACGAGTTACGCAGTCATTTTCCCTATCGCCATCAGGGTTGCGATTATAATAAGTATAATTAGTCATCTTCCCCTTCAACAATGCAATCGTGGTAAACAGCCAACTTTTCGCCACCCTTAACAGCAACGTCTTTATCTTCCAACCAGTCTTTTGCTAGTCTTACGTATAAGTCCATATTGCTAGTGCCTAGTGTTTTGCAATAGTCGGTGTACATCATTAAAGTTGTCAATTCAAGTTCTTCTTCACTAAACTTGTCAAAGTTCATACCCATTTGTCTTGCCTTTTGGCTAATTATTTCCTTTGAGAAGTATTGTTTGTCTTTTTCATCGACCTCTTTCATTAGTTTTTTCTTCCAATGTTCCAATTCTTCTTTGGTTAGATTTTCGCCATAATCTCCAGCATAGTCATAACGCATATCGTATCCGTAATCCCTACGTCCGCCTCTACGAGCATAATCATAGTCCATATAGTAGTTATAATCATAACCCATATCACGACCACGTCCACGACCGCCACGAGCCATATCTTCTCCACCATAATAACCTGTGAAGTAACCCATAGCCTCTACTGGACGATACATTTGACTTCTTCCCATATGGTGCATATCACTCATATTCCTAGTATAATCGCTAGCCATATCATATTGTCCGCCACGTTCATAATCTCTGCGGTTTTCCGCATAGTCTTGTTCGTTATATGCTCTATCGCCACGTCTTGCATTATATTCGTAATCGCCACCACGATAATCTCGTTCATAGTCAGCATAGTCCATACCTCTATCCCTTCGACCTCTGCGACTAGACACTACATATCCGCCAGCAGAACCATAAGGATTGCGTCCATCTCTACGCATTAAATAATCTCTTAATCTTCTATTTCTCGGCATACTCTACTACCTCCTTTGTTGTTGTTTTTGTTGTTTTTAAAGGTGTTGAGTTTTCCATAACTGAAAAATTCGCAACAGCAGGTGTTGTAGTTGCTGGCACTGGTAAACTTTCTAGGTTGTTTGTAGGACAAGCACATAAACCGCCCAAAGATTTAAACACCCCGCCAATAGCATTTGTCGATACTTTTGTTGAATATCTTGTACGAGTTCTAATAGCACACGCAGTTACTTGACTACAATCACATCTTACAAATGGATATACAGTAGTTGTATCTCCGCCTATACTAAATGCAACTGGTGTTGAAATTGTAGCAGTTGTAGGTATTGTTTGAGCAATTACAATACAATACTTGCAACAATCGTTATAAGCCCTTGCTGGCAAATCAATAACTAAAGTATCAACCCCATCAACAGCAACGATTGTAACACTTTGTGATATTATTAAGTTTTTACATAATTTACAACTTGGTTTACAAGCCATTTTTATTTCTCCTTTTACATAAAATCAAACAAGGGCATAGAGAAAACTCCATACCCTCGTGAAGTATTAAATTTTCTCACTACTTAAAGTAGGAATAATGCTTAGGACATTTATGTCCTTATCATATTAGCAACAGCCACAGCCAGTGTTATAGTTTACTGGAACACGAGGGTCGCAAGTAATATAAGCAGGAACAGGGCAGTTTCCGTTTCTCAATTCATCAATGATAAAACGAGATTGTCTATCATTAGAGATTTGAGCCTTTAATCCGCTATTTTCTGCTTGTAGACTAGCAATCTTTTCGCCAGTTAAGTAATCCAAAATTGCTCTTGTATTGTCTTGACCTGCACGAATTATATCGCAAGTGTTTTTAGCATTTTCGTATTTTACACTATCAATGCTTCTTTGAGTTGTGCAACAGCAGTCGCTAATTGCTTGTCTAATATCACAGCAACAAGATGCTAATTGTGTTCCAAGAGCATTAAATCCTGCTTGGCTTTGGTAACCTAGTGTGCAAATTGCATTGTCAACACCAGCAAATCCTTGATTAATAACAGAGTTTAGACCTGCAAATCCTTGATTGTTGTAGTTAATAGCGTTGGCTTGACCTAGTTTTATATCGTTTAAAGAACTTAAAACTGCACTATTGTTAAATCCTGCAGCCAAGTCTGCTTGAGTTGCAGGAGTGCCACAGAAATTTCCTCTATTGCCACCGCCAAAGCCAAAACCTCCGTTACCGAAGATACCGCCTACTACAGCAAGACCTATAATCCAAGACCAATCGTTCCAACCGCCATTGTTATTGTTGTTACAGCCAGTAGTTACTACTGGTATTTCGCCTTCAAAATAAGCCATTTAAATTTCCTCCATAAAAATTTATTTATATCAACACCAACATTACTCGAGTTTAGCCAGTGGAGATACCTATCTTTTTGCACTTAATATTCGTGCTATTCCTTGTAAGTTTTGTTCACTCACACCATTTTGCCTTGCCATTTGTAATATAAATTCCATAGGGCTTCTACCTTGTGCCATATTCTGCATTTGTGATTGCATTTGACCTATAGGTGTTCCTTGTTGCATCATATTTTGCATTATTTGTTGTGGATTGCCACCACTATCATACATAGCAATTATTCTTTCAATAACAGCATTTAAATCGTTCATTTATTCCTCCCTAGTTTTAAAAGTATATTATTAAGTTTGCTATTAATCAGCCTAACTTGTTTCTCTAATTCACTAACTCGTGCTGACAATAATCTTGGTTGCTCTTTATTTTCCATTAGCGACATCTCCTTGTTTTCTTTCGCCTTTTAAATACTTTTCGATTACACTTTTTTTTAAATCTTCCATTTGAGCCATTATTTTGCTCTCTAAAGCACTTAAATCATCTGCCTTGACAAATATATCAAGTTCGTTTCTTTTTGCGTATTCTTCAAGGTTTATCGTTGGCGTGGGCGGTACATCAATAATCTTTTCATCATCAGTGAAGTGATAAGTCTTACACCTTGATTGTCCTAGACTATCAGCACTCTTGTCGTAAGCCACACCATTTGCTCTGTCGATTAGCAACACTCTTTGGTTTGGCATAACAATATAGGCCTTTGCCTCATCTTCGGTTACTAATTTCACCGCTTGTATTGGTATCTCATACACCATTTGTTGTTGTGGTTGCACGTATTGTTGTTGCACTTGTGGTTGTGCGACTTGTTGCGTTTGCATATACGCATTATTGTTGCCATAAGGCGATATATATTGTGGTTGTCCGCCATTAAAATACGGATTTGTATAATTGTTGTTATAAGCCATATAACCCTCCCTAAAAAGTTAGTCAGTTCGATAGGGTAGCGATAAACTAGGGATTTGGTGACTACCCTATCACTTAGACACCAAAATTATGGCATAAAAAAAAGGATTTTGTACTTGACAAATCCTTGACACTTTAATTATTTAACTTTTTATTTAATCTATTTAGTAATTTATAGACACTATCCCAAGTAATATCCATTTTGTTTGCACATAAATATTGCCAAATTTGTTTAGGAGTGCATCTATCAACGTAATACATAACTGCGATTTTAGTATCTCTTTCGTTTATGTTCTTTTCTTCGCATAATTTGAGCAATTTATCTTTTGGACTCACTTCTTTATCTAGTAACTTGGTTATTTGTGAATACAGTTCCACGTTCTCTTTTGCAATACGTTTCTTCTCGGCAACTTCCAAAGATACCAAGTATAAGACTAGACAACAACCAAAAGCCACAAACAAACCATTGAATAACGAATAACGCACAGGGAGTACCCATAATATAATCACACCGACACACAGCATAATTCGTGTCCACATCTTGCAATGTTTCCAACTATCGCTATGGTAAGTGCTTGCAAAATTTATTCTAATGTACCAAAATGGTAAATAAAAGACAAGACAATCAAATAACGCATAGCCAACGCATTGCATAGAGCAGTTCTCAATTAAGCACAACCCTAAATACAAAGTCGTTGACATTAAGTAACTGACTATGTCTTGTCTAATAAAATACCAATTTTCACGAAATGTGAATTTATTTTTCATTTTTCTTGTTGTTCTTTTTAGCCTTTTTTTCTTTTAGTGCTTTTACTTTTGCTTCTTCTGTAGCAATATTTACTGGCATATTCATATCTTTATTCTCCTTTAATTTTTTTATTAAAATATTCATACTAAGCATAAAAGTAATTAAACCGATATATATTTCAAAATTTATTAAAAACATAGTACTTGCTGTTAACCAAACTGTATCTAATGGAAGTAATGAATTAAGAATATTACTCCAATATGTTATTCCTAAATAACAAAAATACATTGAAATATTTATAGTTAATGTACTTATTATACTAAACAAAGAATTGTTATTAAACAATTTATCTTTTTTACAACTTGTAATGCTTATAGTAAATGGAATACCTACATATAAAATAATATCAAGAAGTATGTTTTGTTGCGGTGTATAAGTTCCATATAATCTAAATGCAGTGATTAAAATTGGTATTAATATAATCATTATATAGTGATACCATTTCTTACTATAACATTTAGTTGTTAAAGAGAAAGACAAGCAATATACGGATATAGATACAATCATAGCATAATAAAATACTTGTAATATTTTATATTTGTCTATAATGGTAAATATCTCCCAACCTAGTGCCTTTTCAAATACCAATATCCCACTTATCTTTAACACACCTTGCAATATAAATGCTATTAGAAAGCAACTTAAAATTGCTATCGGTACTTTATTATTTTTCTCTGTCATAATTATCCTTGTTTTGCTTTAAGTTCAGCCATTCTTTGTTCAACTTTTTTGTTAAACTCTTCTTCTGCCTTTTGCTTCGCTTCTATTTTTTCTTTATCGGCTTGAGTTTGAGTTGCCTCTTTTTGACTTTTTGCAAGTCTTTTCTCAGCAGTCTTATCAACTAATTTTTGCTCTTTTTTAGTAGCCTTATCAATTAGTTTTTGTTCCTTTTCAGCCTTAACAACTTTCATTCTTGCAAAGAACTCCTCTATTTTCTCAAAGCCCTTACCAAACACACCTAATAGTGCTAATACAGCCAATACGCCATAATACAACACAGGTGTAATGTTAAAGCCTTTAATTGTCAAGTCAGGCAGTGCTGAAACATCAATAACCCCAGTACCACTCAATGTCATCACAGACGCAGAAAGTGTACCGATTAAGGTTTTCTTGTTAGCAAATATCCAAGTAAAAAACTTTTTAATCTTTGTCATTTTATCGTTTCCCTCCTTGTAAGTTATACTTTTAATTATTGGTTTAAAAATTCTAAATAGTAGTTTCTTTAAACCTATCGTGGCAAATACAATTCCTAGTGTTGTTATCGTCTTTGTTATAAACAATGCAAATGCACTACTTAACCAAAACGCAATAACTTCCTCTATTAATTCTTCTACCACTTCCCAAGTAATTACCGAAAACACCGCCCAACCAAAGTGTTTCTTCTTAATCATATTAGTATTCTTGTGTTTCAGTAATTTCGCCGTTTTCTTCGGCAGGGATTTCCTCTGGCACTTCTACTTCAACATTAATTAAATGAGAAGTTTCGTTGATAATGTTGTTAAGAACTTCGTTTTCCGCTTTAAATTCTTCTTCAACACGTGCCTTTATTTTTTCTTCAAGACCTTCTTGTTGTTCCAAAGCCATTTCATAATACTTTTCGTATCCAACCTTTGCAACACGTCTTTGTTCGATTTTAATAGCCATTTCCATTACCTCCTTTTATTAGATTTTATATGTTAATGCACTCCCTAGATGCGATTAACCAAACCCTAGTGTCTAATAACACCTATCAGTATCGGCACTAATGTAATCGTCAAGTAAAGCAACAAGGCAATCACACCTGCTATCCAAGTTTTCTTAATGCCTACGGACAACTTCTTTGCCACAAAGATAACTGGCATAAACGTAAATGAGCCAATGAACAGCCAAATCGCAAGCATTACACTATAACCAACAGCCATAAACTTAACTGCCCAAATAGGCGTTGTCTTTTCGTTAAAGCCATAACTTTCACACGCATCTTTTTGGTTGTTAAATACAGCCTCTTTATGTTCTGTGTCAACTTGTGTGCTTATTGTTTGCATTTTGGTTTCGGTGTATATCTTTGCAGTTCCAAGCACTTGATTTTTTAAGTCATCATTATTCTTGACTTGGTGTTGAATTGCTTGCTCAAACATATTCTCAACCAAAGCATCTTTGCTATCAACAACAGCAACTTCTTGTTTTGGTTTTTCATCAAAGATTGTCATTTCTTGCTTTTGCTTCTCTTCAACCGCCTTTTGCAATTCTTGGATTTCCCTATCCATAAGCACCCTCCTTTTATTGTTGTTTTATTTTTGCCTTACATTGTTCAACGTACTCGTTGTATTCAGCAAATTCTTGTGGCTTACTATCTCTTTGCCTCAATATTGCCAATTCTTGATTTATATTATATTTCTTACGTATTTCCGCAACTACTTTATTTTCATAGTCATTAATTTTTTCTCTCTCTTTTCTAGCATTGTATTTATCAACACTAAATGTCAAATCGCTATTAAAGTCACTTCCTTGACAATCAAGATAAGCCTCTCCAATGTCTATAATTTTAAAGTTATATGGTTCTTTGGTGTAATCAATATCACCACGCAACTTTTTGTCAATATAAATTGTTCCGTTTGCCTCTTTCCTAATTGCAATATCCATATTAGTACACCCCCTCTATCTTATATACAACAAAATTCGTAGTATTGTTCTCTTGTGTAAAGTTAGTACCTTGAGAAATACCACATTGTCTATGCATAAATGCAGTCTTATCTAAACTTACTTGAGAAGCAGAAGTGATGAAGTGCATTCCATATTGGTCGTATAATTGCCATACTCCAGTACTTCCATATTCAGCCACTTTTGGTAATTTTAAATCGATAGAGTATTGTAGATTTTGGCTAAAATTTCTAGTGTAATAGATTATTAATTTGTTATATTTACTAAAGTTTTTACCACTAACAGTTGTTCCGCCTTGTATTCCACTGGTATATCCCCAGTTTTTAGAACTGGAAGAACTCGTCATATCGTAAACAACTTCAGTTATGTTTATATTTACTTTTATATTTGATAATTCGGTGTTTGCAAAATCTTCTCCTAAATTATAAATACTTCCACTAATTAATTCTGCAGTTCTAACTACATTGCTAATTGTACCATCAGTATTTTGTGTAAATGTTCCTATCTCTAATTGATAAGTACCACTTCCATTAATATCAAGATTGTCTTGCACTAAAGTAGTAGCATTATTTTGTACTATTAACTCAAATATAACGTTATCTCCATCAACTTGGATTTGTCCTATTAATGATTGTTTTGTTGCAGTTTGTGGTTTATTAGTAAACGTTCTATTTTCGTTTTCATCTATAACCACCCTATGCCCGCATATTCTTAATTCGCCTGGTTCTAATGTCAAAGTATTACTAGTTCCGTAAAGATTACCCTCATTTAACGCACCTTTAACAATACCACTTCTACGCCCAGCATTAAAGTTATTATCTCTAGCACCATCAATATTGGTATTTTCTATTCCGTTTTTTGTTAATATTCTAACACCCATATACCCTCCTATTCAACAACCTTATATATTGAAAATATAGTCATAGGCAAGCCACCGCCCACAGATGTTTCGTTTGACCTTATTGTTGAAGTTCTACAGCCTGCATTTGTTAAGTAATTAGAGTAAACAAACAAATTAGCACCATATATATCAATTTGACTTTCTGTGTGATAAACATCTCCTATCTTTAAAATGTCAAATCCAGCATTTTTGGTTAAATCAACTTTAAATTTTGCATAACTCATAGGGTCTTTTTGTAAATATCTATAGCAGATTTCTACTATATCTCCAGTATTAACTTGTTCATTAAAGTCTATTCTTTGTGTTGATGTTGAAGAACCAGTGCTATTTCCACTCCATAACAATTTCTTTTGTGGTATTATAATATCTCCGTACTTTAACACACCATTTTCATCTAGTCTAAATGGTATAGAATATTCGCAAGCCTTAACCACTTTAACCACATTACTAATTAGTCCATTGGTTGCCTCACAAGTAAATAACACCATTCTAGCAGTGCCAATCTTATTAGCAGTTAAATCATCTCCAGCATCTACACTTGGAGTTCCTAGCATATCATAAGCCACAAATATATCACTTGTATTTGTCGCTAAATTCACTTCTAAATATATAGCACAATATCTTTTCGTAGAGTTAATATCAATAGCAACAGAGTGTTCTGTATCAATATCACACTCAACACCTTGTAATACTAGCCTACCACTATTAATTGTAAAAGTGTTTCCATTAATATTATATGCTTCAGTATCTATTCCTGTTCCAATTCTGCCACGACCTATTACATACCCATTTTGATTAGCATACGCATATCTAATTGGCATAAAATCGTCAACATTTTCAATATTAGGTGTTTCGCTTGGCTTTCTAACCATTTCAACTGCCATACATTTCTCCTATAATTATAATATCATATTTTTCGTTTAAAGTCAATTAAACAAAGTCTAAACCAGTAAATCTATATCCTATTTGACACTCGTACAGCCCACTTGAGTTATATCGCAACTCTCCGCAAGGCAAATCCTTGTATTTTTCTTTACCTCTAGCCACATATACACTAAAGTTAGTTTCAAAACTTGGATTGATATTTTGCGTTGTTATATCGATATTCTCATTAAACATTGAATTTGTTAGTTCCGTTAATGCTTGCAAATCAGCATCTTGCTTGCTTTCATTACTAACAACAATTCTTTTCTTGATAGGATATATATCTCTTTTTGTTTTATCAACTGTTATTTCGTTTTTGCTTGTCAATATCCAAGAGTTATCACTAGCAACTAAACTACCAGTTTCTTCATCTTGATAATATCCTTGACATTCGTTAGTGTCAGCAACCCACTTTCCGTAGTTACGTATTCCATATTCCCAAAGTCGTATATTTATATTTCTTTGCATTGTTTTACCAAACTTAAACACAATTCTTTTTTCTATTAAGTCAATACTTGTGTCTAAATACAAATTATAAACCTTTAAATATGGTTGTAAAGTATCCCAACAATTAGCCACACCAACATCAGCAGTAGTGTCAGGCACATAATCGCCTAATTCCACATCATCAATTTCACTAATATCTAGTACATAATCTAAACTATTTTGATTTACATACGTATTCCATAACGCAAATAACCCAACCACTATTTGCGACACTTTTGTAAAACCGCTTGCATTTATACTATTCCAATTCAAAATAATATCACTTGATAGCAAACTCTTTAAATCTGTACCAGTTATTTCAGTCTTGTTTTCTTCATTTAATTGTGGTATACCCGCAAGGCAACCATAAACATAGTTACCTGCGTTATTTTTAACCACTAGAAAAGTTGGCTGTATATCTTCCGTAAACGCCTCACACACACAACTTAAATCGTTCATTTCAACTGGACGTTTGATAAGAGAATAACTACTATCATCAATAACTAAACTCGCATTATTTTGCAAACCTCTAAAATCTTTGTTATAAAAAGACACAATCATAGTAGATATTCCCTCCAACCTCCAACTAAACTAAAGTTAGTTCCGCCAGCATAGTCGTTAACTGATATTGTGCTTTTACCTCTTTTTGCTAATAAGTACGTATCCCATTGTGGATTAACATAAGGTGTCCAGTCCTCTAAGTTACCATTAACATCTTTTTTATATATTTTCTTTTGTGCAGAGTTTATAATCAATGTTTCGCTATCTTTCAATTCTTCTTCAAACTCAACCCTTGTATAGACATTTCCATTTTCATCTAATAATTGTATTAGCGGTTTATCTAAAGCACCTGTTATTGTTATCGTTATAGGTATCTCTTTTAAGTATTTATTAAATATTTCATTATTTGTAACACTCTTACCACCATAACTATACGGATAACTAAACGGATACCTTTTACCATAACTCAATGGTTTGTATATCAAGGTATTCTCTTTTATTAAAAATGAATTGCTTGTGGTTTCAAAAGTTAGTTTTTGTATCAACGTGTTATAATATTGCCTTTCAGTTTTAGTTAATTCAACAACCTTACCAACATAATACCTATTAAATTGAGTGTCATTATATTCCAGAGCCATTGTATGATCAGTTGTAGAATATTGTTGTATCCAGCCAGCCAAACTATTTGCTTGTGAATAACCATTATCTTCAACAACGTCCATTTGAATTACTTGTTTTTGATGTTTGACTTTAGTTATCACATTTTCATCTTCCGTTTCTATAGCAGATAAGCCCAACTTAAAACCTAGTCCACTTGGATTTTGGACTAGTCCTAAATTATATCTATCAATTATTTTATCTTGCAAATCTAAAACAACAAGAGCAAAATTTCTTACCATATCTATCTTCCTTTCGCTTGTATTTGTGTTGACAATATTCTACTTACTTCATTTGCTATTTCTCTAGCATTGGCATCTTTTGCCTCAATGGTTATTGTTGTGTTGTTAGTTACATTAGAATTACTTGAGTTGTTTGTAGAATAATTATAAGAATTATCTCCTACTAAAGTTCCAGTATCCATTTTAAAACTATCTAGGTTTAATGTAGGTATTTTTATTCCAACCTTTCCTAGTAACTTGTTTAGCACTTTAGGTATTATATTTATAACACCCTCACTAACCGCCAATCCCAAGTTCCAACCGACCTTATACCAATCAAAGTCAAATATTATATCTATAGCGACATCTACTAACTCACTTATTAAATCTCCAACTATTTGTGGAGCAAGTTTCACTAGTGACGATACTAATTGCAATAAAAATTTTGCAGTAAATCTAACAGCAGTCGGCAAGTGTTGTTCTATAAATGCACCAACCCTTTCAAAGTACGCACTTAATTGTTGTTCGCTATCTTCATTCCCAGCCAATAACCCAGTCAATACTGCTTGAAATTGATATTTTAATTGCGATATTTGGTCACCCAACATATCCGCCCTATCAATAACATCATTCTCAAGTATAATGCCCATTTCTTTAGCATTGGCTATCATTTCTTGATATTCTTCATTTGATAATCCTAATACTTCCGCATAACTTTGCCCTGAACTTCTTGCCTTTCGCAATACCCATTCAGCATTTTTACCACTTTCTTGTGCAATATAGTTTAACTCTTGCACGTTTTGATAAGTTGTTTCATACACTTGAGCCAAGTCCTTAATACTTCCAGCATATTCGGTTGTATTGTACATTAACTCGCCCATTTTCTTAATAGTACCAACTATTGCAGTTCTTACAGCCACCCAACCTAATGCTGTATTTAAGGTTGCCTTAACTGTTTCTTTATCAAACCCTTTTGCTTTTTCTTTTGCCTCTTGCAGTTGTACTGTGTATTCCTTATCATCTAATATAAGTTTTGCAGTTAAATTCATTATATTCATAATTATTTACCTCTTACTTTATTTAAAATGTTGCTTGTTATACTTTCAAAATTTTCTTCTTCTCGTTGCGATTTCTCAACTTCAAATATCTTATCTAACATATCAAATAAAGCATTATCTTCGTTTGGCTTAACAATTCCTTTGAATATTAAATAACCACACTTACATAAAGTTTGTTTCTTTCTACTTTCGGTGTACATATACTGAAAGTAATGCACGAAATTTCCGTAGTACCCTCTATAATTACTTAACAAGTATGCAAGTTCATCTAATTCGACAAACTTGCTTATATAAAAAGCCTCAACAAATCTCGCATATTATCATTAGTCAATAATTTAAAATCTTCTAAAGTGTCTTTAAATGCCCTATCCTTATATGTTCCACGTGGAACGCAAAATATAGTATCTAAAATATTATATATGTTTTGAGGTTTCTTTATTACTAAAGTTTTAATTAAAGAATAAAACCTTTGTCCTACTTTCTCACGTATATACAATTCGCCTAATTCTTTTTTAGTCGCATTTTGATTAACACTTTCAGGATTAATTAGCATATTAGGAAATTCATCATCAGTTAGTATTTCCTTAATATCTTCCGCTATTTTACCAAAAGCAATCATTACTTCTTCGTTTGTACCATCAAAAATAGTTTTTTGTGGAGCAACATAATTATTTAATACCCTTTTCTTTTTACCAAACATTATTTATTTCTCCTATTCTGCCTTTGCAATTTCTTGCATATAAAATGGCACTGTGTCTTGGTCTGCTCTTGTATAGTGTGCAGTTAGAGTTATAGAACTTTCAAATTCGCCATTATGCGTAGTTCTCCAACTTAAACCACCAGTAGACAAAGCATTACCTAAAAACATTACAATAGTTGCACCATCACTTCTTTCGCCAACCCAGTAATAATCTTTATAATCTTCATCTTTGATTTTGTGTCTTGGTGTAACCTTACCATCTTCAGTTATATCAGCAACACCCAAAGCCATTTGTGTTTTTTCTTTATCCATAGTCAATAGTGTAAATGCAAATGTAGGTCTCCAATCATCTATAACTTGGTTACCCATTGTGTTTTCTCTAGCACCATCAATTCCCATACTTCTCATAGTTGCAGGAACTGAAATTGTACTACCACCTCTTGTTGCACCAATAATATGCTCATCAGCAATAGCATCAACAGTTGTAAATGTACTTAATAATACACCAGCACCCAAACCTATTGTTTCAAATGCGTTTTCTGTAAATTTCTTCATTTTACTTTATTCCTTTTTGATAAGTTTTTATTAGTAGATTAACATACCCAGCACGAATACTACTATCCTCGTCTGGTTTATCTTGATAAAATGGACTACCTTTCATTATCCAAACGTAACCCACATCTCCACTTAATTTGATACCACTTTCTCCCACTGCTTGCTCTATCTTATCAACAATCTCCATAACGTATTTATAACTTGTTGATTGTGAATAAATAGTAATAGGTTGAATAACACCCTCTGCAAAGTTGCCTTGTACCAATGAATATTCAATATATTCGTTTGGTTGAGGATTATCGGCATCAAATTGTACTGGACTTCTATATGTTTCGGCAAATGTACTTAACCAATTATATAATGTCTTTGCATAACTTTCCATTAGTTTACCACCCTTAAATCAGGACTAAACAAAGTTCCAGTCATATATTTCCAATCTTTTTGCCCAGACGTTTCAGGCGTGTATGTTGGATTGCTATTGATCCTTATAAACACCCTTGTATTGTCTTCATTAACAAACATAATAACATCAGTATTTTGTAGCGGTATGTCTTTTGGAACTCCAATAGTATATTGCTCGCCAACCATACCCCTAATACCTGCTATTATTTGTTCATTAGACGTACTCTTTGTTGCCTTGCCTTTAAACACTTCGCCTATTGCATAAACATATTCAAATCCGCCAGTTCCATCAGGTTGTCTTATTTTTTCAACAAACCATAAATCGTGGAAATAATCTTCAAAAGCCATATTATTCTCCCTTTAATATTTTTTTAGCCACTCCCTCAAGTTGTGGCTTTGCTCTACTTGTTCCGTTTTCTATAAACTTTCTCGCCCTTTGTTTGCTTGTTCCACTATTTACATAACTCGCATATTCAACATTACTACCATAAACAACTGTATTATCTTCCCTTACACCTTGTATAAAGTCATCACTTTTATTTGCAGGCGTTGGATTTTTATAATCATCATAAGGTGTAGAATAACTTATTGATCCTCTTAATCTCCCAGTGTCTACAACCTTGTCTACGGTCATTGTGTCATATATCGCCTTATATAGTTCGTTACCCCAAGCATTTAACAATTCAGGTTTCTTGCGTTCCAACTCGGCAAGCAATTGTGGTGTGTTATCTTCAATCGTAAATTCAACACTCATAACATCTCCTAATTAAAAAGGCAAGAGATTTTATTCTCCCGCCCTTAATATTAGTTGATTACCTTAACAATGCCCACAGGAGAATATTTATTGCCCAAGTATAATTCTAAAATTTCACTAATCTTCTTTGATTGTGTACTAGCATCAACTGTTCCATAACTCACTGAATAAGCATTTGGAATTGTTTCGCTAGAGATATTCCCTTGCTTATTTATTCCTTGCAAATATTCACTTAATTCACACTCGCAAGCCATACTATCCGCATCTACAACGTTTGTGTATTGGCGAATATATCGTCCTGCCTTTTGTGATAAATATTTGTATTCTTCAGCAGTTTTGATTTTTGTGCCACCATACTCATTCAAATAATATTCAAAACTTGCAAACATTATCTATGCTCCTATATAGCAGGTGTTACAACTGCAAATGGGAAGCGAGTTGCTTCGTCTTTGTTTAGTAAATTCGCTGGATTTGCAACTTCCCAACCAAGACGGAATGTAAATCTTAAAGCAATCATATCATCTTGCAATAGGTTGTAAAGCACTTTACCTTCTCCATCAGTAATTGAGCCAGTGTCAAACACTTCAAATGTCATATCTTCACGAATTGCATATACTGCTTGTTGGAAGTCACCTACCATAAATTTAGCAGTTTCATTGTTCCAAGCACCATTCTTTGCATACACTCTTGGTAATTGCATAACTTCACTTGTAGGAGATAAAGGTTGACCTGTACTATCTAACAAGCCCTCTCTAAATGCACCCTTAAGAGATACACCACCAATTAAGCCTGTTACATCGTAACCATCTTCTTCTACTTTGGTCATAGCCTTTGAAATCAAAGTATATGTTGTGTCATCTGCATTTTCTGGAACCACATTACCAGCAGTAATAGTTGATGGAATTAAACCATCTCTCCATTCAGCAGGTTTATTTTCGCCAAGTAAAATTGCTTCATCAATTAGTCTATAAGCATCTTGAATGATAAGTGGTTTAATTTGTCCCCAAATATCATATTTGCTATCATTAAATACATTTTTCTTAATTGGAACGATAACAGCAATTTCTTCTGCTTTAATCTTTTTACCTTTCCAACTTGCTCTTGTAGTTTGTTTTCTACCATTTGAAACACCTTCATCAACAAAGTATGTTACTGGTAAAGTGTCAAGTACATTCATACTTGCTGTTCCTGATACCATATCAGGCAATCTTCTCATTAATGGAAGTATTGTAGAATTTTGTGTAATACCTTGAACAATGCTATCTACAATCTCTTGTTCAGGTTGAAGAACTTTTGCGTCTTCGTTTGATATAATGTTATTGTATGCCATTATTTTCTTTTACTCCTTATAAAATCGTTCATTTTTTCATTTTGTGATTTAGGTTGTGGTGTTCCACCCTCTAAATTAACATAAGTGCTTTGTTTTGGATTTAAAAACTCTTTATTGTCTTTTAAATACTCTTCCAAAGCAGTTTTAAAGTCCTTACTCTCACTAGTCATTGATTGTACTTCGGTATAAATAAATTTAGCAAATTTTGGATTAACATTAGCACCACTAATTAAGCCCATCTTATCCGCTTCATCTTGTTTAGTAATTAAAGCATCATAATTCGCCTTTAAAGCGTCATAACTGCTTTGCAACTCTCCAAAACCTTTCGTGCTTTCTTCTAGGGCAGAAAACTTTGTTTGCAATTCAGTTAATTTCTTCTCGGCTTTTACTAACTTGTCCTTATCAACATATTTGTCACTTTTAAGATTAGCCAAATTAATTGTGTCCTTTGCCTCTCCTAGTTTTTGACTAAATTCTTCATAACTCAAAGAACCCTCGCCAAATAATGATTTCAATTCTTCCATAATCTTAAACCCTCCTATATTTTTTTAAGCGATAGTCTTGCACCTATCTTTTGGAAGTGTGCCATTTTAAGCGACTTGCACTTGTCTTATACTACTCATATTGTATCACATTTATCAAAAAATGTCAAACATCTATGCCATAATATTAAATTTTAGTTCGCCAATTATAGTATTTTAACCCATTTTTATCGCAAAATTCCTTTAACTGACTAGTTGCCATTGATATATTTCGACTTATATTCTTTGCCAACATTTCTTCGCCTGCCTCTTCATAAACTGATTTGGCTTGCTTTAATTGTCTAATTGCACGTTCAAATTGCCTTTGTTGTTGACTTAACGCATAATTCCTTTCCACTTCTTCCTTATCGTATTCGGTGGCGGTACTTTCTCCCTCATAACTCATTTGGAACTGGTGGTAACAATTTATTCCACCAATACCCAATAATTCGCCATAACCACACGTGCTTTCAAATTCTTCATATCCCTCAACTACTTCGCCATCTCGTGAATAATACACTTGTCCTTGCCAACTTGAGTGGTCTTCGTAATCGTGTGTCATATACTTATTCCAAGTTCTCGCAGTAGGGTGTGATGATACTTGTATAAACTTTGCACTTGACTTTTTAAAGTTCTCCATATTTACTTTTGCATTGGCTTGATTAACTTTATACATTACATCTCGCCTTAATACGTTTTCAATAGAGTAGTTTTTAGATTTACCACCACCAAAACTTTCGTAAATGGTTACACCCTTTTTAGCCAAGTCATTATACACTTGTTTTAATCGTTTATCCTTGTTGGCATAAGCACTATTGATATACGTGTAATCTTGCGAGTATTTATTAACCGCATTGTTTACTATCTTCTTGTTTAACTGGTTTAATATCGCCAACCCACTAATCAATGCTGGTGCAATTAAAGAATTTGCTTGGTTATTATCTACTGGTTGCCTTTCTTCAGTTTCGTGCTTAAACTCTTTTTCGTTATCCTTGACTGTCTTTTTCTTACTATCAGCAAATATAATCTGCAACACCTTTTCTATTTGTGGATTGTAGTTGTCTACTTTATCCCTTATTTCTTGAAAGACCTTTTCAACACTTTCGCCTTGCTTTAATCGTTTAACTATGATTTTAAGAATATCGCCTTGTAGGTCGTTGTATACTTCTATCAATTCTCTTGGTAGTTCGTTTGCTAGGTAATTATATGTTTGCACTTAAGATTTCCTTAATAAGTTTCTTATTTGCACTTGTCATTTCCGCACGATAGAAGTCGCCATTTGACATTCTTATTTGATACATCTTTCCGTCATTAGTTATAGTTACGATTTGCTCAACATTTATGTGTCTTTCGCCTAGTTTAATAAATTTCATAAAATCTCCTAATAAATTTGTTATGAGCCATAGGACTTCCACCTATGAACGAAAGTTTTTCTTCTTGATTTGATAGTTTATAACCTTGCCCTATCATTGCTGGTGTTTCTTTTTCTGTAAACTTCTTCCAAACAGTTTTTGATACATCCTCAAGAATTGCTATTTGTGTCTTTAACGAATTCCACCACTCATATTATTTATTCGCTAAACCAATTTGCTTGTGTTTGTTTATTCTCTTCTTCTATTTTAGCAATCTTTTCTTTTGCAGTTTTTTCATCTTCGTTATACCATTTCATACGATATTCAACCTTTGACATAACACCCATATTAACATCTTGTCTGTCTGTCATCTTCATTGTTTCTTTATCTTCAATGATACTATCATCAAACTTGACTTCAATATTTGCGTCTAAATCAAACTTGAAACTATCTCCAGTAAATGTATTGTGAATATACATCAAAGCCTTACAAACACCGATTATAACCTCATTAAGTATAATTTCGTGCTTTTTCAAACTTCTAAACATTTCGCTATTCTCACTAATAACTTGTGTAGCAGTTGTTATGCCACCCTTGTCAAATCTATAATGATTTTCCCCAAATCCTACTTTACTGCTTAATAGATTAAGTGCATTGTTTATTCCGCTAAAGTAACTTTCCGTTCTTAATGTTGGAGAATAGAACTCAAATGGTTTAGCATTTTCCGCCTCTCCGCCATAGTAAAAACCGCTTTCGTTGTTATCAAATGTCTTTGTTTCGCCATTTTCATCATATCGCACTAGGTTTTTATTAACAAATATCCTTGACCTGCCTAGTCGCATTTCTTCACAAAAGCCATCATAAGCCAAGTCAACACCTTGCAACACATCTAAAGCATTTGCATAAATTGATATTCCCATTGGAGAGTTAATATCTACGTTATTAGCAATATTTGGTTTGTAGATTTGATACCAAGCCAATTTACTTCCAGTATTAAATACTTCTTGTTTAACCATATTGCCAATACTTTCGCTTGTATCACTTTGTTGCTTTTCGTAAATCCTAGTTAAAATTACATAATTGCCTTTTTTGTCTAACTCTAACTTATCTTCAAATACCCTACCTTTAATATGCATTTGAATAGTTGTTTTATTAGAACTAACATTAACAAAGGCACACTCAATTATCTTGTCTTGGTCAAAAGTTATAGGGTATATCTTGTTGCGTGTAACAAATTGCAATCTTGCTTTACTATCAGCATCTACGCTTTCTACAAATGCACCAGTACCTAACGCAAATGTCTTTTCTACACCCTCATTACCTTTAGTCCAAAACTTAACCTTGTTTAACAATGCCCATAAGTTCTCTTGTTGTACATCATCTCCCAATACAACATCAGTTTTTTCATTAAGCAATAAATTTGCCCAATCTTCACATACCTTTTTAGGCATATTCAAGGTTTTTCTAGTTCGCTTAATGTTGTTATTTCCATTATACTCTTGATAATGGTGGAACTTGTCAACATCTCCCTTGTAGTATTGCAACCATAAGTCAGTAAAATCCGTTAATGCAACAACATCTTTCCCAGTAACTTCTTTAATAACACCTTCAATAGTCATACTTATCTCCTTATTTAAAATTAGAACACATTATTTCATTCCATTTTTGTGGATATTGTGGATAATATTCTTTTATTGGCGTTGTTATATGTGTCGTATTTCTAACACCATCTTTATAACCATCATTATACCCCTCTTTTTTTGCTTGCTCTAATAACGCTTCCAATTCTTCTTTAGTAAATTCTATTTTATTGTCTTTAATTTCTTTATAAACAATTATCATAAAACTCTCCTATACCATATATTTTAAATCGTTTAAGTGTGGCTCATATGAATATTCAAAACTATCCAGTATATCCACACAATAACTGCCATTATCTAATCGTTCGTCCTCGTGTCCTTCTTTATTGTTCCACACTGCTTGACACAATGCCTCAACCAACTCATCACACTCGCCCTCAACAATATGGAACTTGCCCAATGCCATCAGTTTAAGCAATAAGTTTATTCGTTGATTAATTGGATACTTCCTAGCATTGTTAACACTAACTGGTGTAGAACTCTTTGCAATAGCACTCTTTAACCCAGCAATTAAAACTTGTTCCGCACTATCACAATAACAATCCCCACCCTTGTTATATTCATTATAGCACATTTTAACAAAATTTACAAACAATTCAGCCAATTTGTCAGGAGTTATTTTACCCTCGTACGTTTTTGCCTTTAAAGGTATTACATCTTTTAACCCATAAGTAAATCCAGTACAAGTAAATGCGTGCCTTGAGCCATTACCACCAAAGTCCACTCCAAACTTAATATGCGACAATCTATATTTCGGCGGTTGCCCATCTTTACCAATAACATCTTCTTTCTTAATCATATATCGGTCAGTATGGTCTGCAAAGTCCTGATATATCAAACCCTCTGCCACACAACGCATACCCATAATATCTCGTTTATACCAAATTGTATTAGGGTCATACATTGACTTGATTTCTTCTCGTCTGTCATCACTAATAGACAAGTTGTCATCAATAGTAAAGTGTGCATAGTTATATCCACCAAGCAAACCCTCTTTTTCGTATTTATCTATGTACTGTGTGTAAATCTTATGCTTTGGACTGCTAGGGTTTAAATCCCATAATATCTTAATCTCTTTACTCGCTACTTGTCTTGCTAATGCTACTTTAATAAAACTTGTTTTACTATCATCACAATCGTAGTGTTCGTTTATTTCCGTTGCTATCCATAAACCATAAGAGTTACCCAGTATCTTCTTATAACTATCGGCTTTACCACCACCTGCAAATACAACAACTTTTTCGCCAGTCTTTGTCTTTATGTATAGTGCTTCATTGTCTTTAAACTTACCCCACTTACATCTACCTGCAAAAAGGCACTCCAACCCAAATCCGTTGCAGTAACCTATGTTTAACTTTGCATTTGCTATTGTACTTCCACTCGCTAAGTGTATCTTATCTTCGCAAGTTTCCAAGTACATACAGGCAATTATGCAGTTGTCTATTGTCTTACCTGCACGAACACTGCCCTCTGCTACACTCATCTTACAATCAAGTGCGTCATTGATATAGTCTATGTGCTTATCACTAAAAGGACACCATTGTATGTTTTGCATTTAGTTATTCCTCGTCGTTTATGACTTTAATTTCAACTTTTACTGGTTTATAATTTTGCAACTTGTAATTATCAACAGTTTCTTGTGCTTCGCTTTCGCAACTTTCCCTAAGGGCATAAAGTAATCTATCATCGCAGAGATGTCTTATTCTATTTCCACATTTTCTAGTCCTTACATAAAATTTCCCATCATCTCTTTGTATAACCCAAACATTTTCTACCATTTTCCTACTTCTCCTTTCTTCTAATCAAATCAGCAAGTGGCGTTAAATCTTCAAAACCTCTAATGTCAACATTGGTTTCAACCTTATCTCTCCAATTATCAGGTTTCCTATTCTTTAACCAAAATATTTGTGCAGTAGTATCGGCAGGCACGTGAATTTCATCAAAGCCAGTTTTTAAATGTTCCACTTCCTTTATCTTGCGACCATCTTCTCCATAAATCACTTCTCTACATTTAAAGGTTTTTTGCACCATAACATTGTATCCAAGTGCTTTTTTGAATAACGCATTTTCTACTTCAATATCAACAACTTCCTTACCCTTTTTTAAGGCATCACAAATAGCACTATACTTGTTAGACCATTCGTATAGTGTTTTTACGGTTATTCCCATATTATGAGCAATTTGTTCATTGGTTAAGCCATCTCTTGCCCACGCTTGTATTCTTGTCAAACCTTCTTCAGTCAACCAATCTTTGTAAACCCCTTTTGCCATACTACCTCCTTTTATTGTTATTATAACATAAGATTATTTAAAATCAATAGTTCTTTTACCTTATTCCAACATTCTTTATCATTAAAATTTTCGCAATCTTGTTCATTTAAATTATCGCTAACAATTTTTAATGAATATATCTTCTTATGTGGCAATAATGCTATCTTATATAGTTCCATATCATATATGCTTGGAAACTTAACAAATGGTTTTGTTATAAACTCATCACTTGTATAGCATCTAACTCTGTCAACCCCAAACTTTTTATTTATGTGCTTTTTGCCTCTTGGTTTTCTGCAAAACACATCACTAGGCTCAACTATTGTCCCCACTTTAATATCATAAGCACCACAATATCCTAGATTTACAAGTGTGTCATCTTTTGTTGTTGTTGGCATATCCGTTCCATTTATTCCTATAATGTACTTATTTGGCACATCTATCATATCTGCTTCTCTTTGCATCGCAAATAAATATTTAATCACTATAACATCTCCTTAAATATTGCCATTAACACATCTACAACAATACTATCTCCTGCAAGATGGTATAAACTTGCATTTGATTGATTTTGTGATATCTTATCAAAGTCTTTATCTTTTACACCCATTAATCTAAAACACTCTTTAGGTGTGAGTTTTCTTATTCTTAAATCGTTATATATATTGTTTAAATTTACAACAATTCCCAAACAGTCACACCTAGTATCAAGTGTTGGACTACAGTCCTTGCTTTCCTTGTTGCTAGCATAAAACTTATTCATTCGATTGTTGCTATATGAGTGCCTAATGACATCTCCTTCTTGCACCATATTACGTGTAATAAGTTTATTGCATAGCCTTCTTTTTAAATTTATGTTTTCTCTAATTTCACCAAGTGTGTATTCTTTTTGATTATCATCTATAACAAAATTTGTAATATCGGCTCTTTGGCTCTCTGCACCCCTACAAGATATTGTTTTTGCTATTGATGGATTTACTTTTCTATCTGCCAAATCCCCTCGTTTGGTATTGTCGCACACTCTGTTACAATCAAAAGCATAGACAAGTTGTTTGTCGCTTAAATAATACTTTTCATCAACGCCACATTCTAATAGGTCTTTAAGTTTTGTTTTCAATTTCTTTGTTAATGGAAACTCATACCAATAATCTCCTAACATTGACACCATAAAACATCTTTCTCTATTTTGTGGAACACCAAAATCTTTTGCATTTAATACTTGCCACTTATTTTTATATCCTAATTCTTCCAACTTTTCTAACCATTTAGCAAAGTGTTTAATGTTATTTGTTCCTATAACCTCTGGCACATTCTCCATTACAAGAACTTGTGGCAATTCTCTATTCTCTTGTTTTAATTCTTCCAATATTCTTTCAACTTCCCAAAGCATACCGCTACGAGTTCCACTGCCCTTTTCCATACCTTTCCCTAAACCTGCAGAACTTAAATCTTGACAAGGAAATGAATATGTCATCATATAGCAATATTTATCGGTGTCCACAATTTCAAAATCCTTTCCTTTTGCTTGTTGAATATTTACTAAATTGTGCGTTGCTTGAATGTTGTTATAAATAGTTCTTGCCTTTTCTTCCCCAAGTCGTTTAACTTGTTCAAAAGTCATTGGCTCATTATAGTTTGCACTAATACCTTTATTTGTTAAATAATCAAATACTTGTTCTTTTGTTAAACCTTTTGAATAATCGTTATTATCATCTTGAAAGTGTGCATCTTTATATGCTTGTATTGATTTAACCGCCCACTCGCATAGTTTCCATTGTTCAAAATTTACTCCAAGATACTCTAATGCAAAGTGTTGACTTCCATAACCACCAAACAATTCAATCAATCTTATAGGTTTATTTATTTTAAACTTTGTCGTTCCATCAAACAAACTAACTTGACCTTTTATTGTTTCCATCTAATTCCCTTTTAACTTTTAGGCATTTCATAAACAACTGTTGACAACTCTTTTATATCAATGCCATTTTTACTACCCACCAATGCATAACAATTTGTTAATTCTGCATCTTTCTTATTTTCTTTAATGTTATTAGTTAATGCAAAAATTTGAGGTGTTAATAACTTTTGTATCTCATCAAGCACTTCTAATGCTCGTTCCGCTGTTTCATATATCCCAAGCACATTTATTCTATCATTTATTGTACACCCATATTCTCTAACATTTAAGTAAACATAATCAACTCGTATAAGCATATCTCTATCTTGGTTTCTAATCCACAAATCCATTCCGTTCCTCCTTATTCTCCAACTTATCTTCCAACGCATTTAGCACATCTTCTATCTCTAGCACACATTTAGGACAAATCTCATACACCTTTAATGGTTTTATATTCGTACCCATACCAATTATGCCATAGTTTTCAGTTATTTCTTCCCCACACTTATCGCATATAACTTTTTCAACTTTCATACCTATACTCCGTATTTTAAAATTTTACTAACTTCTTCTTTTGGTATTCTCCAACTTCCGCCAACTCGTATTGCCTTGATTTTACCATCTGCAATCTTGCGACATATTGTCATTCTGCTGACATTTAATAGTTTTACCAAATCTGCAATCTTATACATATCTGCTCCTTTTGTTATTATTGTATCATATTGTATCAATTATGTCAAGCAAAACACAACGCTTTTCTAACATCTGCAATCTTGCCCAGCATTAAATTGATTACACTATCAACATCTCCGCCTTTTACATACTTTGTAAACACTTCATTTGATGTCGATGTCCTTGTTACTTTGTAGAACTTTTTTCCTACAACCTCACTTGTTACTTTAATGTTTCCTTTTCTTACTATATACATATTTCCCCCTTTTATGATATTTGTTATATCATATATATACATTATATAACATTTTGTAACATTTGTAAAGCGATTTTAATAACTTTTTTAAAAAATATGCATATTTTTAGACATTAATTTTTCAATTTTTGCAGATTTTTGGACATAAAAAAAGAGTAAGGTCGTTAAATAAAATATAGGACAGGGGTATTCCTTATTTTCCTTGCTCTCAAGAAAAGGATTTATCCACATATACACAATTTCTATGTGGATAACCGCACACTTCACGTTATTGTGTTATTTGGTGGCGGAATTTACATTTTATTCGTTAGATTGTATTTCTTCTCTTTCCTTTTCCAATTCTTCATTCAACTTCTCGGCATCGCCATACACCGCCTTAAATCGTCTATCAAGTTCTGCGTCACTCGTCATAGGCATTGCCACGTGAGTTGTGTATTGGCGTTCTTCTTCGTCAATATCATAGAAGCAATATCCCACTTCTGCGGTCAACTCTAGGTAGTTGTTAAATCTGCCTTGAATTTCTTTTTTAATAATTCCGTATTCCATAATTAACTCCTATTCAAAATAATAAACATCTATTTGTGTAAAATTACTAGCAACTAGACTACATGGCGTATTGTTATTGTAAAATATCCATTCAGTGTCAGTAATAAATATTTTACTACTATAAAATATACTTTCATCATACGCTGTTGCAATTTTATACATAATACTATTTGATAGAGTAGTATTTAAAAAATCAGGGGTACTTGAAGAAAATATAAAAGTAGTATCTCCTTTTCGTACTGGATATAGTTCTACTATTTGGTTTGCATACAAAATCTCTTTACTCGAGTAAGTGCCAATGGTTAAACTTCCGTCAGTTCCAAATATTAATTTTTTCCCTATACCGTCGTAGACAGATTTAAGAGTGGTTCCATTTTTCTTTATTACTATTTTAAATATTTTATCAAATAACTCACTAATTCTAGCCATATTAGTTGCATTATCATTTGCTAATAAACTTTCAACCTTTAATACCTTTCCACCAGTAGGTAAGTTATTAACAGTGTCAATAACTTCTTCTAAACTGGTATTAATACTATCGACACTTGAATTTAAAGTACTAATATTGCTTTCAATTTCAGTATCTTTGTTTTGTAATTCAACATCTTTAGTTTCCAATGCTGTAATACGATTATTTATTGCCTCTACATCTATATTTGCCTTACTTGCTAAAGTTTGTTGTATTGCTTCAATTTTTTCATTGTTTTGTTGCAATCTTTCTTGATTAGTCATTTTCTACCTCCCTCTACGCAATCTGCCAATTCTTAACCGTTGTTACGTATTCGGTTATAAGCATTGCACCCTCATCAGTGCTTTCACACACTACAAATGGTGCTTTATTGTCAATATATTCATCTTCCGCACGCATTTCGTCTGTTATGTCGATTAATTTAACATATACGTTTGCAAGTTTTTCTAAATTTGTTGTACCAACAGTCCACTTTCTTGTGCTTGTTGTTGTGTTAATCCACAATTCTTTGATAGTGTTTAATAAAGTGTCTAAAGTTGCTAAATTTACACTGCTTATGCTTCCTGTGTATCTTATGTTTTTTAATGTAAATGTTTCTAGTTCTTTATTACCTGAAAAAGGTGCAATAGTACTGCCACTAGACAGACTTATGCAATCTAATATTCCTATAATGTTTTTTAGTTTAGAACAATTCATAAACGTACTGCCCATATTCGTTACTTTACTTGTATCAAAACTGCTTAAATCAATGCTTGTTAGGTTTTCGCAACCATTGAACATTACACGCATATTTGTTAGTTTGCTTGTATCAAAACCGCTTAAATCAATGCTTGTTAGGTTTTTACAATTACCAAACATATACTCCATAGTTGTTACTTGGCTTGTATCAAAACCGCTTAAGTCAATGCTTGTTAACGCATAACAGTTATAAACCAAATACTCCATTTTTTTTACTTTGCTAGTGTTAAAACTGCTTAAATCAATGCTTGTTAGGTTTTTACAATCGGCAAACGTGTGTGACATACTTGTTACTTGGCTTGTGTCTAATTTTTTAATAAATGGTAAACTTTCTCCACCATAATAATAGAACAAATAATCACACGACTTGTCTAGGTCAATTCTTTCCTGCAACATATCTTTGTAAATTCCTGAAACTTTCTCGCCACTTGCATTAAAGAACTCTTTGCCTTGCAATACATCTTCTTCGGTTGCTGTTGTACTTGACAAATCTATTTGGTTTGGCAACTCATCAACTGCACTTTGCAATTCCGCCAATAAAGTGTCTTGCTCGTTCAATTCAGCATCTAGATTTTCCTTAATATCGTGCATTTTAGTTGTAAAGTCTTGCGGATTAATTGGCTCGCTCGTTTGTGTTAGTGTTCTTAATGTGTCTGCAATATCCGTAACAAAATCTTTTAAATTATCATTTTTCGCCACGTTACACCTCCGTATTTAGAACGCTTGTAATTGAGTTCGCTATTTGCTCTTGCACATACGCCTCCGTTTCAGCCTTTGTGTAATACTTGCTTCCGCCACCTTTAATACTACGAATGGTTATGCTCGGTATTTCATAAGGCACTGGAACACTTCTACCATAAGTTATTAAAGTTTTATTTTCCTCTTGCATATCTTGTATAGCAATCAGTATGTCGTTATATTCATTTGAAGATATATTTTCAATAAATATTACAACTTGTCCTGGCAACCCAAACACACTCCCGTCCATTGCTAGTGCATTTTTTTCCATAACAGCACCGTCAATTTCAAATTCCAGTGTGTAGGTAGTTCCAACACTTAAACCAATAGAATATTCATTTCCATCGCTGTCCACTAACCACTCAAACAAAGAACCATCAACATCATCAACTGTTCCGCCATTTATCGTAAGTGGACTAACTTTTAATAAACTCTCTCCATCGGAGCCAAACAACTCGTTAATACCTAACCACTTTTGAGCCTTTACCTTTTCGTCTTCTGTAAGAGTATATTTGTTTGTGGTAACACCTACTTTGACCGCATAATCCAATCCATTTGGTGTAATAGGACGATAAAAATGCCTATTATTAATATCGGTTTCTCCAGCAGGATAAATCCTTAAAGAACCGCCTTCTTCAGTTCTAACACCGTGATTTGCATTAGCGACAATCACACCCGCAACTGTACTAGTGGCATAATCCGTTTTCTTGACATAGTCTGCTAAATCAACCTTTTGTGTTTCCAAATAACTAAGCCTATAATATCCAATCTGAACCGTACCATTGTTTAATAATTCATTTACAAAAGCATCATCATCAATATAAGTGTAATCAACCCTTGTTTCCTCAACATAAGCAACCCACACATCTGGAATACCCGTTTGAACAATGAAAATATCTTGACCTCTTTTAAGTTCCGTTGAAGTCATAGCATTTATAGACGCCACCATTTCCGCATAACTTTCATACGTCAATGCTTTACTCGCACCATTAAATCTTTCGTCTACATAATCTTCAGAAGACGCACCAATTAAATTTCTTGCATTTGCCTTATCTTCAGCCGTCCACTCCTCTCCGTTTGCTGTCAAACTAGATTTAACAGCATAATCCAAAAGATGTGATGTAAGAGGATTTCTAGTATTATTCTTTAAATCAATTTGACTTTTTGTCGCTGGAACGATATATATTTGCCCAGTATAATCACCTATCCCAGAACCTATACCATTATCTGACCTAACAATAACAACACCTGCTTTTGTACTAGTGGCATAATCCGTTTCTCCAACAGCACCAATTAAACTCCTAGCAGATTGCTTTTCTTCATCTGTAAATGTTTCCTTATTTGTAGTCAATCCAACCTTTATAGCATAATCTAAATTAGTCGGCGTTACTGGTCTTGATGAATTTCTATTGTTTATATCATTAACGTACGCAGGACACACTCCCATTGACTTGTCAGAACTATATTGTAAACCATTATAAGTACTACTAATTTTAGATATTCCAAAATCTTGATAAGTAGCATAATCCGTCTTACCAACCTTATCATTCCAGTTCGCAACATCTTGCTCCGTTATCGCCTTTACGTGTTCTGGCACTGTAGGGTCTGTTTCTTTGCTAACAATTCCTAGTTCTTGAGTTGTTTTATTTCCAACTAATTCAACACCATTAATACTTGGTTTATTATCTAAATAGTTATAGTCAGTAGTTCCACCACCAGTTCCAAGTTCTTTAAGTAATCTAATTTGTAATATCTCACCAGTTCTTTCACCAGCACCGCTTTCCGTTAATCTTGTTGTACTTTTAGTTCTATATACATAGTGTTTTTCTATTAAAGAACCACTAACACTTCCATCATCTAGTAACAATCTTACTTGCACTTCACTTGTGGTGTCAGGTTTAAGCGAAAATGTATCTTCTTCAGTTAATGGAACAATAAAAGCATCTTCTTGCATACTCCATTGTACATCTCCGCCCTCGCCATAATATTTATATATCTCGCCAATAACAAATTCGCCTTTTACTACTTTATCTGCCTTTACAACTTTACCGCTATCGTCTAAAACTTGTATTGGCTTTAAATATGTATTACCTTGCAAAAATGACATAACAATATCTCCTTATGTATATAATATCATAATTTCAGTTAAATGTCAAATAAAATAGAGATAGTCGCACTATCCCTATTAAATCGTCCGTCAGTGGACTAGACTGCAATAACTGATGAATTCTAACACTTTTTTGTTGCTGTACGTGTATCATTGCTTACACATATATATTCTATCATAAAATCTCTAAAAAGTCAAACTATCGTGCCAAGTATTTTAAAATATAGTAACCACAATCATAATCAGTTCCTTGCCAATATCCTTGTAATACTTCATTTGCATAATTTAAGGCAATATATCTCAATTCAGCATTTCCACTTTCATACAATGTTTTAAATGTCTTATAACTAACCCAAGTTTCGTTTAATGTACAATACTTCAAGTGCGTTAACTCGTGTGTATAAGTTACAACATAATCTTCTATATTCAAATTAGTGTTTATTTCAACTTTTCGATATAATATAACTGACCTGCCAAACCCATCAATATCTTTTTCTTTGTATATGTGCGGTGTTTTAACTAGTTTACTTATTAGTTTCTTTGCAGAACTCTTGTCTAATGTTATATTTACTTGCTGATTGTATAATTGAGTGTATTCATATTCTTTTGGTTTATAATTTCTATAACTTAACTTTGAATACCCTATTATACTCCAAAAGTATGCATTTAATACAATAAGTATTAAAATAATTATTATTTTGCGTTTACTCAACATTATCTCCTTGTATTTGACTTTTAACCTCATAAATAATATCTTCAACTGGCTTATCACCCATTGTGTATTCCATCATAAACTTATCTACAAATTTTTCACACACTTCCTTTCTCACTTGCTTGGTGTAGTCGGTAAGGGATTGGATTGGACAGGTTTTAGGACTTGTTTGATTACCATAAAGGATATTGCCCAAACTTCCATTAAAATAACAAGCAACTTCGTGTTTACCTTTACCGTGTGCATCTTTTTCAAAATACTCGCAAAAAGGACATTCCTCACAACTCTTTGGTAATTCATCTACATACACTTTCATTTATTTTTCTCCTTACTCTTCAACTTTCTCGACAATATTTGTTGGTAATTTATGTAAAACTTCAATATTTATTTCCATCAAATCGTCTGCGATTTTAATATCACTACCATATTTTTTCTCTAATGTTTTAACGATACCAAAAATAAATTCCATCATTTCATTTTCATCAAGTTTTCGTTTATCGGTAATAATATTTTTAGAATTTACAGAACACAAATAAACATCTTTTGTTATTGGTGAATTAAATATTTTTACATTATCTAATTTACTCATACTATTCTTCCTCCAATTCTTGCAATCTTTGTGCTATATATTGTAATCTTAAACCATACCTTTCAAGAGTTTCGTAGTCATAATAACAAGTTATATTGTTTATAACTTGTTCTAAATCTTCTAAACATTCTTCCTTTGTCGCTGTATCATATTCATATAAATTAACCATACTATTCTCCTTTATCTTTTAAAATGCTAATATCATAACCTTTTTCAATAAAATCAATGCAAAGTTTACGATTACAACCATTTCCTAACTCGGCATAAATTATTTCAATATCATCAGTTGTAAAATGTGTTCCTAAAAATTTATTTATTCCTTGTAAATGATAAGTATATATTTCTTCACCAGTTTCCCTATCTCTCCAATTTTGACCTGCATAAGTAAATCCTTTAAATGCTGGTCTTGATAGATACTCTAAAACCTTACATTTTAATTCTAATTCGTTTGATATATTATCAAGTCTAAAATAACTATTCACACATACTTTATCGGCATAATATAAACATATAAATTCATTACATTCATTAATAAAACTATTAGGAAAACAATTGTGTAAATGTTGTTCTATCAAAGTTCCCTTTATTTCCATACTACTCTCCTTTATCATCTTCTAATTGCTTTTCATAATCTGATTTTGTTATGTACTCAATAATTAGTTCGTTATCTCCACATAACATAACTTGCAAGATATACACATCTTGCTCATATATTCTAGGACTTTTAGAAAAAGCAACTTCAGCCATTGGGCTTTTCATATGAAATCTAACAATCTTGCTTTTTGCATTACTTTTTATAAGAGTTCCACTTATAGAGTTAAATGTAAAGTTTTGTCTAAAAGAGTGGTCTGCACTATAAGAATTAAACATTAAAACCTCCTTTATCTTCGTGTTGGTGGGTTAGTTCATATCTCTATAATTATTCAATGTTTTTATAAACCAATGAAAATCTTTTAACTTTTGTTCTTCTTCGCTTGTTTTTAAGTTATCTTCTATTTTATTGTAAAAAGCATTTAAAACATTCGCCAACATCTTCATTTGGTCTTCATCGTGTTCATCAAATTCATAGTTAAAACCTTTACCACCTACAAAAATTTTTTTACCAGTCATACTACCTATACTAAAAGTAACTTGTGTAAAAACTCCATAAAAAATTTTTTTAAATATCTCTTTATCGTACATCCTACTTTATCTCCTTTAATTGCTTGATTTGGTTGTCGACAAACTTATCTAATTCAACTGCATTTATATAGCAATTTTTTCTGAAATCAATATCAGCAAACTCTTTCACTTTTTCCAATTCCTTAATCGTAAACTCGATTCTATCCTTTTTGTTCCATTTTGCCCACTTAGTTTCTCTATCAGATAATTCTTGCTTTTTGTCGGCGAGTTGCTGTTTGAGTTTGTCTATTTCTAGTTCACTCAATTTTAATTTTCTTTCATAAGGTTGTAGAAACTCGCACATTTCAGTTGCGGTTTCATGTTTTTGTCTAAAAACATTTTGATAGGTAAATATCAGCCTTTCACTCTCTGCAAGTTTTACTTCTAGGTCGGCTACACGATTTTTAAGTGTTTCGTTTTCTTGTTTTAATGATTTTATTTGATTTTTAAATTTACTTTCAGCACCTCTATAACTTCCATCTAATAGAAACTTAATTGCATCTAAATCACTCACTTTTCATCATCTCCTTTGCTTTAGTTTTGAAATAATCTATATTTGTTTGTCTGCAATTTTTAGCAAATTCACTATCTTCTAAACTCACATAAAAATTTACTGCCAATTCAAGTGCTTTTTCAAGTATTTTAATTTGATGGTCTTTTTTCGTAACCATATTAGCCAATCCTGAATTTGATTGTGCAATCATTTCTGCATCTTCTATTCTTTGTGATAGTTGATCTTGGAGTTGTGCTATTTCTTTATCTTTATCTTTGCAAGCCTTTAAAATAAGTTTTCCACAAGCATCTTCAAGCCTTTCATAAATAAGATTGACATCTTTAACTTCTTCCCACTCTCCAGCACCATTTCTAAATTGATTTTTAATCTTATGTTTAACATCACTATAAAGTATTTGGATTTTATATTCTGGTTTATCGTTCCAATCGTTGCTATCGTGATTTAATATCACTCTAAAATACTTATCTAATTTACTCATAACTTTCTCCTAAAAATAATTCTTTGCATTTTTTACAAGCAAGTATGTAGTTTTCTTTGGTTAATTCATATTTTTCACAAATATAATCTCCTTGTATTCCCTCTTCAAATAAACAAATCATTTTTGGTGTTGTGTATTGTGTTTTTAGTAATTTGTATCTTATTCCAACATCATCATAAAACCCCACTTCATTACCCTCAATAAACTTTTCATCTTTAATAAACTCTTCCCAAGTTGGTAAATCTAAATAAGTAGTTTTAGCAACCCTTTTAAACTCTACATCAAACTTTGTTTCTTCCAAATCTTCATAAATGTCTTGTAATTTTGCAATTCCCTCGTCATATTGCCCAATTTCTTCTCTTAAAACTCTATTTTCTTGTTCGGGTAAACTAAAATCGTATGTATCATAACCAATAATATGTTTCTTTTTATCTAACACCAAACTGCCTATATATCTAATATTTTTATTCACCCAGTTTGTTTCTATGTAATAAATAGTACCGCCTTTCTCTATAAGTTCTTGCAATCTTTCCTTTGAAATCACTTTCACATCTCTCCTTTCACTTTAATATGCCCTTATTTCGCATTCTTTGGCACTTTCTAGCCTAACAAACCACCAAACTTTCCAACTCTAATATAATCGAGTTGTCTTCGGTTAAATACACTTTCTCGCCTTGCTCTACTACATACATCTTATTGTTATCGTATTTAATAGCAAAACCCTTTGTCCCTTTATATACTATACCCCTTAATAAATCTATCTCGTACATATTAATCTCCTTTTCTTTTTATGCCTCTATAAGTTCTGGATTATCGTGTATATTGCCTATAACCTCAATAGTTTCAAAATCTTGATAAGTAAATTCATACTCACATATTTGTTCTTTCATACAAAAACAGCCATTAGTAAATATAACAATGTCTATAAACATATCATCAATTTTAACGATATCACCCTCAAATATCTTTGTTCCATTCTTGTCTTTAAGTCCAGTATATTCTCCAACTGTTTGACTATCAACACAATTCATATAAGTATCAATCCAAACAGAGTTATCATCTTCTAAATACTCGCCGTGACTTTCCTCATCACTATCAATAATAAAACAATCCTTAAATAAAAAGCCGTAGTACCATTTATTATCAAACTTACACTTGCCTCTAAACTCAATTTCTCTCATAACCTCACCTATAACGCAATTAACACTTCGTGGTGTAAATAATTGATAAAATCTCTCATATTTGTACACCCACTATATTTTTTAACTATTTCTAAATCTTCCGCACTGCGTATATCTAAATACTCGCAATATCTTCTAAATGCTTTTAATTGATTGTAACTCATTATAACCCCTCCACATTTCCTGATAACCACTCGTTATCGCTCAAATATCTTTCAACTTCTTTACTAAAACTCTTACCAAGTTTCTTTGCTTCTATCAATTCCCTTACAAGTATTTCTTCAATTTCACTCGCACTAAAACACTCTAACAAGAATTGATTAATCGCAACCTTTACTGGATAATTAGCACCAATCTTAATAGCATTACCAAATGTCTTGTACTTTTCTAAACACTTGTCGCAAATTGTTTGTTCTCCGTTCTTTTCAAACACTTCGCCACACTCTTCACATTCAGTACCCTCAACAATGTTTCCACCGCAACTGCAGTTTCCTACCATTGTTTGCCAAGCACTTACTCTACCAATACCAACATCATAACCAAAATCTTCTTCGTATGTTGGCAATTCTTCGTGGATTTTACCACAACTTTCACAAATATACATATCAGTTCCTCCTACTTGTATGTTTATCATACATTATCATTCTATATCATTTTGTATCAAATGTAAAGCGTTTTTCAAAACTTTTTTAAATTTTTTATAATTTTTTTTAAATAACTACACTATCAAGATCTGTAAAGAATGTTCCCATTTGTTCTTTGGTGTACTTATCACTCTTTTTAACAACAGGCTTTTCGTTTAAGTTTTTATTTTCAGCAAATATTCCCGAATAGTTTTGGCTCATAGAGTAATTAATTGCATTTATTAAATAATCGTCATTATTGTCTTTAATCATTTGTTCTAATTTCTTACATAAAGCAGTTAATCCACTAGGCTTATATGTTTGACGTTTTTCTTTTTTATACTGTAGCCAAGTATCTATTGATGTTTTTACTTTATCACTAAACTCAAAAGAGCCTAAAATACATTGTTGTTCTTTTATATTATTTAATTTTTTATTATTTAGTTCTTTATTGTTAATATTATATTGTGTTGGATTTTCTACCCCTAGAACTTCAACCCCTAGATTTTCTAGGTCTTGTTTTTTACTCTCTTGTTCTGCTATTTTAATATAATCTTCTTTTTCTAAAACTTCATAAGTAGGTTTTTCAAAAACCATATACACATATTCAATTCTTCCAGTTTTAGTTTCGTTTGGCATAAGTTTATGAATTTGTAAATACCCAAATTGTTTTAATTCATCTAGTGTGCTTTTTATTGCAGTTTCGTTTTCCTTACAAATTGCAACCAACCCAGCAATAGAATAATCCCAATCTGCTGGAAGTGATAGCATTAAACTCAATAAACCTTTTGCTTTTAAAGACATATTTCTTTCTTTAAAATGATAATTACTCATTATTGTATAATCTTTTGTTTTATTTATTCTTATTACTGACATATTATTTCTCCTTTATATACTTCTTAAGTTCAGGCTTTTCTTTTAAAATTTCTTGCTTTCCTACAAATTTAAGCATTTCATACACTTGCTTAACACTTTTGTTTGTTTCAACTTTTTCTTGTAATATTTCTGCAGCATACCATAATGCACGAGTTTTAATACCTAACCTAATAACTAATCCATTCCAATGATGAAAATTCCTTTTTAGTTTATTGCTTGCATCACTCACTTCTTTAATAATAATTTCTCTCATAAATACTCCTTTTAAAATGAAAAACCACCAAACTACTTATCCTAATGTGGAAGACGGATTTTCATTTGGTGGCAATTCATAAAGCCAAGTATTAAGTTGTGTACCTTGTATTTAAGGCTTCCACTCCCAAAATACTTGGCTTTTGTTCTCTTTCGTTAAATTTAAACAATATTATTATATCACACTTTATCAAAAATGTAAAGCGATTTTCTAATCTTTTTTGGTATAAACGAACTCAATTTCTGTTGCAGTAATTTCTGTAGCATACTTTTTGTTTCCGTTTTTATCTTCCCAAGACCTTGTTTGCATTTTGCCTAAAACAGCAATCTTACTTCCTTTAGTTAAGAACTTTAAGCAATTATCAGCCAAAGCACCCCAACTAGTTATATTAAAATATTGTACTGGTCTTGTTCCATCTTCTTTAGTATAATTCTCACTTACCGCCACACACATCTTACATAGTGTTTTTTGCGTTCCTTTTATTTCTTCAGGCTCACGTGTTAGATTTCCAACGACAAAACATAAATTCATATTATAACTCCTTAACCATTTCTCTAGTAACAAAAACAATATCATTTATTAAATCATCTATTTGTTGTTGTTTAACTTTATTGTTTAGTTTACTTTTAACTTTCTTTAATTCTATATAATCTTGCAATCTTTTAATTAAATCTTGTGCTATATTTATTTGTTCTTTAATTTTCATACTAATCTCCCCTTGAATAATTTATACATTCTATTTCTTGTTGTTTTCTTATTTCAGTTGTTTCAATATCTTTAATTTCAGGATATAACTCAAATATCTTTCTTCTACACCTTGTCACACTTGCAAAACTAGGAACTTTGTTTGCTTTTGCATCTAACAAAAACTCTCCTAATTTCTTATTTAAATCATATCCCATATTTAATAATACTAATCCATATAGTATAAAATCGTCCTTACGACTTTCTTCTGCATTTACCAATACCTTTTTAACTACTGGCTCTATCTTATTTAAACTCATTATCAGTTCCTCCTAAAAATTCTTTAAATTCTTTTAATTTTCTTTCTTTTATTTTTGTTGGTTTACCCTTAATTGTGTAATCCAAGTATTTATCGAAGTATGTTTTAACTTCTTTTCTTGCTTTTTCATATCCTAAACCTTTACCATTTTTATATGATTTTAGTTTAGTTTGCTGTCTTTCGCCTATATCTTTGGCTTTGTCAAATTGCCCCCCGCCAGTAACATTATATAAAACAACGTTGTCAAAATCTTTATAAAACTCTATATATGATTGTTCTAAACAATCTAATGCACTTATACTACATTTTCGCAATATTGTTAATTTCCAGCCAAAAGGGTTATTTTCATTATATAATTTATGTACATATAAACTTTTGTCTATATGTTGTTTTCTACCCATTAAGTGTTGTGAGGTCCTTTCTAATAGGTTTTTTGCTTGTCCTATATAACAGCAATCTTGACCTTGTTCATTTTGTCTATAAAAACAATATATACCACTATCTTCACTTATTTCAGGACATATCTGCTTAATTAGTTTCTTTTTTTCATTTAATATCGCAAATCTTTGTCTATAATTCATCATAACCTAATAACCTGATTAGTCCACTTTCTATAAACTAAATCTTCCTTTCTCCAATCTTCATAACAACTCTTTAAATAATCTTGGATAAACTCTTTGTAGTATGGTCGCAAGTCCGTTTGGTCAAAATTATAATGGCAATTTCTACATAGCGTAACAATGTTCTTTTCAATACCTAGACCACCTTTACTGCGTGGTATGTAATGACAAGATGGCATAGCCTCACAATTACCACAATAGATGCAACGTTTCTTATCGCGTTCCCATACTGCTTTTTTAACTGCTTGCGGTATATCACAAGCCTTACTTCTTTTATTCATAAAACCCCCTTTATATGAATTAATTAATATCCCATAACGCTTTCATTTTGGCAAGTTCTTCAGGTGTCTTTGTTTCGATACCTAATTCTTTAGCAACCTCAACTGTGCCGTCTATCAACCTTGCCATTTCTTTTGTATTTAGTGTATGCGTTTGTTTATAAAACACATAATAACTTAACTTCAGCCCTTTTTCTTCTTTTTCGGCTATAAACTTTGCGTAATCATAAAACTTACTTATATCAACATCACTTGGCACTTTGATAATAACTTTGTTTCCGTTTTTATCCGTAGCCACCGAGCCATATTCTAAGTTCATTTTAATCTTACACTCATCATTTCCAATTTTCATAACACTTGCAATCTCATTGACTAACACGTGGAAGTAAGAGTTTGCGTTCAAACTTCTCTTATTCTTCCACTCGTCAATATCAAATTTAAGCGTCTTTTTATCGTTCATAAGGGCATTTAAGTTATCCGTAACACTTTCATTAAACTCGGTTGTGAAACTCACTACCAAGCGATTATTAAATGTTCTAACAATATCTTTTAACTCGCCCTTAATTATCATACTTCTACTTCGCCTTTATTTGTTTTTGCAACCTTTTGACAATCAAAACACAAATATCTTCCAAACACTTCTTTTGAGTATTTAGCAACTTTGTCAGTTATATTCTCATCACAATCTTCACAATGTAGTCCGCTATGTTGCGCCTCTTTCTTTTCTACTGCTTTTTGAATAGCACCAGCACTTGTTTTTGGATATACTTGTATACCTCTATTATCTACTATAACTAATTTGCTAATTTCTCTTTTATCGTTATATTCAATTTCTTTAACTTTAAATCTTCGCTTTTGTTCTTCTTTTGGCAGTTTATA
>JAZSRW010000005.1:0-1571 GCA_045538675.1 Candidatus Onthoplasma sp.
TGCTATATTTTCACTTAATGGTGGGTTTGCTACTGCTCTTACTGAAAGTGAGATTCAAGTTAAAGATGGCAAAGTTATGGCAACACCATTAAATGAAAACAATTGGCGTGAAATTAGTGAAAATACTTTAGTGTCAATGAATATGTTTGGATTTAACCGTAAACTTATGGATAGAATTGTTAAAGACTTTGATAAATTCTTTACTCAACCTAAAGAAGTATTATTGAAAGCAGAATTTTTGCTACCTATGGAAGTGGACCAAATGATTAAGGATAACGAAGTTAAACTAATTGTAGGAACTACAAATGCTAAATGGTATGGCATTACATACAAGGAAGACCTAGAACAATTTAAGCAAGCAATTATTGATATGAAAAACAATGGCGTATATCCAAAGCACTTGTACTAAACTAAAATATTAAAAATGTTAACATCAATGTTGACATTTTTTTAAAAGTATCATATAATTAAATCAATCTTGGAGGTGGAGAGAGATGAGCATTGCTAGATAGTTGGCATGGACGACCACTAATTTCGTCCAAATAAATTTTTTTAGGAGGACATATGACATATAATTTGATAGATGAAAAGAAAGAAAAAGCGTTTTTGGTATATTTTTCTACTCAAGACCAAAAAACTGAACTTCACGAAATGAAAGAACTTATTCGTTCGGCTATGCTTGAATTTGTTGGTAGTGAATATGTAACCCTTCGTGAAATTAATCCGCATTCATATATTGGTGCTGGCAAACTGGAAGAAATTGCATATAAAATTCACGAACTTGATATTGATGTGGTAATATTTGACGTATCGCTTACAGGCTCACAACTTCGCAACTTGCAAACTGAATTAGGTGTAAAGGTTATTGACCGAACAATGCTAATACTTGATATATTTGCAGGGCGTGCTAAGTCTAGTGAGGGTAAACTTCAGGTAGAACTGGCTCAACTAAAATATACTTTACCTCGTCTTAGTGGTATTTCGGGTACGGCTGGACGTTTTGGTGGCGGAGTGGGTATGCGTGGCCCAGGGGAGACTAAACTTGAACTTGATAAACGTAAAATTCAAGAAAATATTCAGAAGAAAGAAAAGGAACTAAAAATCGTTAACGAAAAGCGTCAACTCACACGTAAGCAACGAAAGAATAGGGAATATATGGTGTCGCTAGTAGGTTATAGTAATGCAGGCAAATCAACCCTTATGAATACTATAACCAAAGCCGAAACTTATGCGGATAATAGGTTGTTTGCAACCCTTGATGTGTTGACTAAACGGGTTTGGGACGAAGGTACTAGTTATGTGCTATGTGATACGGTTGGATTTGTATCAAATCTTCCACATGAACTTATGAATGCGTTTTCCGCCACATTAGAGGAAGTGCGTGACGCGGACCTATGCTTGATTATACTAGACGCTAGTGATAAAAATAAGTACGAACAACTACGTGTGGTAGAACAAGAACTGCAAAAACAACAAGTAAGCAAGGATAATTGTATATTGGTGTATAACAAATGTGATTTGCTAAACAAAATGGAACTAAGCGTACTTGAAGACTTTGACTACACTACTTG
>JAZSRW010000120.1:0-2330 GCA_045538675.1 Candidatus Onthoplasma sp.
AGTGCTTTAGCTGCGTCTTCCATAATTTTCTCCTAATAATTTTAAAAGCATTATATCACACATTTTTTAGTTGTCAAGATATAAATTAAATAAATATAATAAAATTATAAATTTAATAACAAATTTTAAAAACCCCCTTGACAAATCCTAAATCTATGGTACAATTGCCTAGTAAAACAAAAAAAGGAGGGGTACATTTATGAACAAATTTGATGATTCCAATTTAATCAAACGCCGTATTAATGAAAATTTGTTAAAGGTCAAAGATGAAAGTAGCGAAGTTAAAAGTTTGTTAAGTTTAGGCTTACAATCCACTAATCCTGATAGATGTAAATATGATTCTAGTAGTTTTAATGAAGTGTTTAGCGACATTAATATGTATTCCTACTACTCTTCACGACGCGACTTGCTTCGTACTGCTATAATACTTGGCACATCTCGTAACACTCAAGCACAAGAAAATATTATGAGTGTAATTCGCATTCGTCTTGGTAAAATTAGAGATAAAGACTATATATTTATAGCAGATTTAATATCTTTAAAGAACCCAGTTATTGTAGATAAAGTCAACGCTTATTTATGCCAAAACCTTGAAGGCTTTGAGGAAATGCACAACAAATATTTCAAACAATACTATGCAATTTAGTTTATAAGCAAAATTAAAAAACGCCCTATATTCTAGGGTGTTTTTTACTATTCAATTTCAACCAACTTATTTTTAACTGCATCACAACTAGTTAGATAGTATTTGATACCATTAATTTCATTAAAATACATTTTAGGGTGAATATATCCGTGAAGATGACCAAACACCACCTTGTAAACATCATACTTTTCAAGCATATTAGTAAACAAACTTGGTTCACGCTTATTGTTAAATGGTGGATAGTGTGTTATAAATATAATTTTTTCGTCTGCTTGTTGCAATTTTTTGGCTGCTTGCAACGACAATTCCAACCTACAAACTTCTCTAGCATAAATCTTTTGGTCCTCATCAGTATTATATTGACCTTCAGGTATTTGCCAACCACGATTACCACAGAATATATAATCACCTATCTTGATTGCGTCGTTTTGCAAAATATACGTATTTTTAGGCAAAATTTCACGTATTGATTTAGGACTTTTCCACCAATAGTCGTGATTGCCACGAATTAAAATTTTGATACCCTTTAAATTGTCTAACCATTGTAAATCCGCCACCACTTCAGTCAACTTCATAGCCCAACTAAAATCGCCTGCCATAATTACAACGTCGTCATCGCCAACTTTAGCGTTCCAATCTGCCACTATTTCCTCAATATAGTTATGCCAAACAGGACCAAACACACTCATAGGTTTGGTATTGTTAATATCTAGGTGCAAATCGGATATCGAATAAATTTTCATAACACTATTATATCAAATAATTTATTATTTTTCAAGTATTATATTAAAGTTGTTTAATTTTAAGATTCTTGTCACGACATAACACCATAATTAATAAATAATTATATCTAACAACTTAAATCAGCTTATTTACTTATTTGGTGTGCCCACGGCACTCACACAAAAAAATAATTTATCATACAATACAATATAGATTTTAGGAGGTAAATAATGTCTTTTTATACTGACAGTCGCCCTGGAATTTTCCCAGGAAGCACAAATAACCCATTAAATGGATTATGCGAGCGTATTGCGGTACAAGTAACAAAGGTCTTTGATGCCTGTATGTATCAAGCCCAATTAGAAAATTATAGATTAACTGTAACCAACTTTAACCCAAGTAGTCCGGCTTTCCCGCTAACTTACATAAGTGCCTACAGCACTAACGCACCAGCACAAGTTAGCAATCTTATAATAACAAGGTTTGACGACCGCCCTAACTTTGCACGTGTGCAAGCCGATATTAATGTGCCTGTAGTTGTAACATATACCGACGCCAATGGAGTTGCTGGAACTGGCACAGCAGTTGTTACAATTAGTCAAGATGTAATAATGTATGTACCACAACCGTCAATCGTGCCAGTTAATGTAGTGGCTTTTGCTAATATTTCGTCTACAATAGGCTCAACTGCTGGCGAAGATGGTGTATTTACAGTAACATTATGCGTAACACTAATACTAAAAGTTGTAGCAGATGTTGATGTAATAATTCCATCTTATGGCTATACCGCAATCCCACCTTGTACACCATTTACAGGCGACGAAGTTTGTCCTGGTGCGTTTGAACTGCCACTATTCCCTACCGCAGTAGCACCACAAAGTTCTAATCCAAACAATAATAGGTAACTAAAAAAATAAAGCGGAAATATAATCCGCTTTTTTGTAAAAGAAGTGGTTTAAAA
>JAZSRW010000105.1:0-3024 GCA_045538675.1 Candidatus Onthoplasma sp.
GTACCACGACGGAATTTAGGGAATTCATATACACCCATAGGTCCGTTCCAAACAATAGTCTTGGCATCTTTAATAATATGCTTAAAACATTTGGTTGTATGAGGTCCTATATCCATACCTTGGAAATCTTTAGCAAAGAAACCACTATTAAAACATTTACGCTTAGCTTTAGCCGAAAAATCATCTGAACCAAAGTTGTCACAAGGTAAAACAACTTTAACACCTTTCTCTTGAGCTTTGTCCAAAGTTGCTTTAGCAAGTTCAATACTCTTATTGTCTACCAAAGATTTTCCAATTTCACCACCAATTGCCTTAACAAAAGTATATGACATTCCGCCACCAATTAAAATTGTATCAACTTTATCTAACAAATTTTCAATTACTGGCAATTTGTCTGTAACCTTAGCACCTCCCAATACTGCCACAAAAGGATGTTCAGGCTCAGTCAACACTTTATCAAACATTTCAATTTCTTTTTCAACCAAGAAACCAACAACACTAGGCAAATGCTTTACAACACCATATGTAGACGCGTGCTTGCGATGTGCCGTAGCAAAAGCATCAAATACATATACATCTGCCAAACTTGCAAGCAATTTTGCAAATTCAGGGTCGTTATCCTCTTCTTCTTTATAAAATCTAATATTTTCCAGGATTGCAATATCGCCATTGTTCATCTTATCCAATGCCTTAGTGCAGTCTTCATCTTTCACATCTTCGATAAACATAATATGCTTTTGTAATAATTTGCTCAATCTCGCTTCAACTGGACGTAATGACATCTTTGAATTAACTGCACCTTCAGGACGTCCCAAATGAGAGCAAAGAATAACTTTGGCGTTGTGTGACACCAAATATTCAATAGTTGGCAAAGCCTCAATAATTCGATTGTCGTCAACAATCTTCAAATCAGTGGTTAATGGAACGTTAAAGTCAACACGAAGTAAAACTCTTTTTCCGTTAACATCAATATTATTTAAGGTTTTATTCATAAAAATCTCCTACTATTAACTTTTGTATAGTATCATCTTTGCCATCATTATATCACTTTTTTTTAAAATCTCAAAATAAAATTACAACATTTTTTAAATTTTCTATAAATTTTACCACTTTTTAGTAGTATTACGCCCTTTTTATCCATCAAAAAGCAATTATTTGGATAATTTATACCATTTATTTGATGAATCATTGAATTACCTTTCAAACATATAACAATATCCGCTCTCGAATATTTATAAAATTTTGAACTTATTAATACCAATTTACCATTAACATCTAAATATATGTCCTTATTATATTCTATTAATGACACCCGTCCATTAATACATAAAATTAAACATTTTACTCTAACACCGTTTTTAATAACATTTCCACTTACCACAATCGGACAATTTAATTTTTGATTTAATTCAATTAATTCCCTACCAACAATCCCGTTCCCATCAATCCCTTCACTATTAATATCATAATCATAAAATATATCTTGACCAAACATCAACAAATCTACATTATGAAGATTTTTTAGTTCATTAAAATAAAACCTTTTATAACTTCCACCTACAACAAATACAATTTTCATATCACATAATATGAAATTTAGACTTACATTGCCACACAAAAAAAAGATAAACCTAAAATAGATTTATCTTTTAAATTTTTAATTTTATAATAAAGTCACAAAATGTAATCCGTAGCCAACTAACAAACTAGGTATTATTAACATTGCAAGAATAAATGTAATTTCTTTAGGTTTTTTGTCTTGCTTAAACAATACCATTAATCCTAGGCCTGCGTTTACCGATAGTCCTGCAAGTATTGCACCAAAACTTAATCCGCCAAGTAAATATAATTCAGTCAAAACCACAGACGATGCACAATTTGGAATCAAACCAATCATAACTGCCAATAATGGTTGTAATAAACTGCTTTGTGATAAAAATTCCTTTAAATTATCTTTTCCAACCATCTCAACAATTGCACCAAATACAAAATTTATAATTAATATAAATATTATTATTTTAATGCAGTGTAATAATGGGTGTTTCCAATCAAATTTTTCAGTTTCCAAATCGTGATGACAGCACCCTATATGTTCACCCTTGTTAAGTTTGCTTTGATTATGTTTACTATTAACTTTTACATCTTCATTATGATTATGTTCATCTTCAGCGTGATGATGTTCGCTTTCATTATGTTCTTCAACTTCATTATCAATATTATATTTTAATATGTTTGTTTTAAAAACCTTTGGATATAGCCATATAGCCAAATACCCTATCGCTATACCTAATACAATTTTACAACCAATTAGTGCAAGCAATGATAACCAACCATCGCCATGTGAAAGCATTATTGGTAAGGCTTCATCACTAGTAGCAATATACACCGCAAGCAAAGCCCCAATCGAAACCGAACCTTTAGTAAACAAATCGGTGGTTACAACCGAAAATCCGCATTGTGGCAAACTTCCAAACAATGAGCCAAACACAGGACTTGCTTTACCTTTAAGCATTTTTGAATTTTGAAATTGCATTATCTTTTTGTATTCCAAAAACTCAATCAAAAAGTACACCGCCAATAATATCGGTGCAATCTTTAATGTATCAAGTAATGCATGTTCAACCACGTGCCAAACTTCGTGCATATTTCTCCTTTTTTACAAAAAAAATGGAGCTGATAGCGGGAATCGAACCCGCGACAGCGTCTCAAATTTCGCTTATCTACATTTTGCTATACGCAAAACTCGTCCTTCGCTCGTTTGTTCCTTTTCCCCTTCAAAACATTCGATTTGCGGGGACCCCAATTAGTGGAGGTCGCTACTTTAATTTTACAACACCTACTAATCAAATTTAATAATGGAGCTGATAGCGGGAATCGAACCCGCGACCTCCACCTTACCAAGGTGACGCTCTACCGACTGAGCCATATCAGCACACAAATTTCTATTACATTATAGTACAACACAATATCTTTGTCAAGTATTATATTTAAATATTTGCGAAAGATAGGTGATTTTATGTTTAT
>JAZSRW010000069.1:0-2935 GCA_045538675.1 Candidatus Onthoplasma sp.
GATACTGACCGCTAGTTATAGATATATCATATATATCAAAATCATTTGTAGTGGCATTAATAGTTTTTAGATATATATTATCAGTATCTTGTAATACATATTGAATATTTAAATATTCGATTTTATCTTCCAGGCTAACAATATTACTTGGAAGATATTCGTTGGTAATAGTACAAGAATACATTTCGTTTAATCTATCACTGGATATTGCGTTATTAGCAATAATATCATTAATTGTAATTGCAATTTTAGCACGTCTTATTTGCCAAGACAAGTCGGCGACAGGGGAAGCGATTGCGTTTCCGCCCATATTATCATAAATAAGAGTTGCTGTTGCGATATAAGTTCCTACTTGGCTATTAGCATTATTTGAATATTGTACAGTAACGCCATCAGGTAGATTGATAAGCGTAACAGTATGTGTTTGAGTGTCATAACTAATAGGTTCGATATAATTCCATTTAACCTTTGACATATCATAGATAAAAGGCTTAATATTTATGTGTATTGCATTTTTAAAACTTGGATTTAAAGTTTTTGTGCAAGGTGATGATGTCATAGTAGGGTCTGTTATATTAATAGAGATTGAACAAGCATAATATCCAGATTGAGCCACGTTGTTTAGTGTTAGTGTTGAGGACGTGGCACCCTCAACTAACATAAAATCTGCATTTAAATTGCTCGCCTTAAACCATTGATAAGACAAAGTGTTGTAAGTATTAACTAAATGGTGATACGCATTTACCGAAGCAACTACATTAATATCCTTACTATAAGTAATGGATACATTATTAGATTTGGAAATTAATGAAGGTGCAGAAAAATCATATTTTGCATACAAAACAAGGTTTTTATATGGTAAATTTGTAGGAGAAAAACTTTTGGTTAATTCGCTATCGGTATACCAGCCAACAAATACAAAACCATTTTTTACAGGTGCAGACAAATTTAGAGAAACTTGATTAGAAGTGTAAATATTTGGATTGTTTGCCGTGCCACCATTTAAATGATAAGTAATTGTATAAGTAACGGCATCTTGAACTTCAACAACCCTATAAATAATGCCTGTTGAACAAGGGATACTAATTAAATAATCGCCAGCCGAAAATGTAGTGCTAATAGGTCCTTTCATTGAAATAGTCAATGTTGAATTAGCATAAGTTATATCAAAATTATTAGTTACATCTATTTGGTTGGTATATAATTTTTTAATACTAATATTACTTAAATCAATTGCACTTATATTTGCATTAGTTAAATTTAAATTTAATGTTTTGTTTTTAAATATCGCATTATTTTTAATATATCCAGCAGTAGTCATAGTATCAACAGTGCTATCAAATTCGGATACTTCAACATATTGCTTGTCAGTATGCATTATTATAGGTATAGTGTAGTCTAGGTTTTTACCAGTAACGCCAGGTTCCCATAAGTCGGTGGTTAAATCAAAATTTCCAAGACCATTTGCGTGATAATAGGTGGGTTCGATATTTAAATGGTCGCTTTTGTTACCGGCTAGCGAGTGTACTTTGTAGGTTTCTTTAATTTCTCGCACTACAACCATATAATTATTACTAACACTTAATGGATTTGTTAATTGATATTTGGTAGACAATGTGTAATCATCAAGTCTAGTAGCGGCTACGTTACAAGATGAATTTACGCTATTAAAACTGGCTTTAGCAATATCATAAGTGCTAAAAAATTTGATATAAAACTTGGTTAATCCACCTTTTATAAAACTATCAATGTATGTAATTTTTTCGCCAATATGGCTAGATGTGTCAAATATATTAGCAGTATAAATCGTTGGATATGGTTCGTCAAAAACGTGATTATATATTGCGGTTTTGTTTTGATGATTAGTTATAGAACTGATTTTGTTGTTAGTAGTGCAAAGACTTACATTTGTTATACCTTGAATAGTACTTTCAATAAAATAGTCGTCATATGATACATAAAAGTATCCATTATCGCCAAAACTTGTTCCCCACGAATTTAGGCAAATATATGCTCCAGGATTACTCCAAGCACCATTTGCATTATAATCATCGTCCCAACCAACAATTGATATTAAGTGGTTGATGTTTGAATTAATGGTAGGTTGGTCAATAACAAGATTGTCATTAGTTATTCGATAATTACGTGTGTTAAAAGTAAATCCGCTATTACTAGTGTAAATTCCTGCTGTAAGACTGCCATAATTCATAATATGATTTTTTATTTTGTTTCTAAAAGATTGTAATTCGCTTTGATTATACCTAGTTTTAGGACCAACGTATTGAGGGAAACTTACAGTATCATTAACTTTAACTAATGAATAAAAGTTGTTGTCAATTGTATTAAAGTCATTAACTAGACGAGTAGAACGAGTGCTGGAAGATAAATTTAAATATTTATCCATAGGCATTTCTTGTTCTAACACTATAGAGTTATCTTTTTGAGAGTATAATGTAAAGTGTGAAAAGTTACCACCGTTTGATAAGGCTTCATTAACAGACGAATAGTAATTATCTTTAACATATAACGAAGTTGCAAAATGAAGTTCGGAAAAGTCATAGTATTCACCATAATTAAGTGCTAGATATGTTTCAAGACTGGTAAGTGAAGCAAATGCATAACAAATACCAAAACTATGTTGACTTTCAACACCTATGTCTATGTAGTCACGCAAATCATAACTTTCGGGTAGAGTTACTGATATTACAGGCTCAGAAAAAAGACGTGACGTGTATACATCTTTATTGAATAATTTAAATCCAAACAAGCCACATACAAATATTAATATTGCCACCAAACTTGCTTTATAAAATTTTAACATTAATTACCTCAAACTATTTTCTTTCATTACTTTTAAAATTGTTTCAAAACTATCATCGTTAGCCGATTTGTTGTTATGTAAAGTTTTGCATTTAAAGTCGGATCGTAGCCATGT
>JAZSRW010000067.1:0-3682 GCA_045538675.1 Candidatus Onthoplasma sp.
TAATTAGAACTTATATATTTATATGGATAATATGGATAACTATTAAGCAATTCGTCCCTAGAAGCATACGCCAACATCTCATCACTATTAAGTTCAGTATTATCCATTAATTGATAGTAATTGTATTTAACTTCTGTTACCTTAAAGTTTTCTTTGTCACTTTCAGGAATCCATTCAAATACAAACACGCCATCATTTGATGCTTGAGCCTTATAATATTCTGCAATATCTACATTTTTATCATCAACCACATCATTAAAATATTTAGTTTCGGCACCATGAGCCAGCACTGCTGTAGCATATTCTGCACCATCTTGAGTTGATGAATACACTTCACCTTGAGCCTTATCTGGAGTAATATATACCGAGAAATTAGTATTAGTTTTACCATTAATTTGGTTTGCGGATACAACTTCAAAAGTATAACGACGAAGTTCTTTTTCATCAACTAAAATTTTAATATCTTTATCAGTTCCATCTTTAATCAAATTATTATCTTCATCATATTCAGGGGCTTCAGTTAGGAATAATTTATTAGCCAATGTATCCCAGCCATTAATAATTATACCTGTAGGACGTTTAACTTGCTTAATTCCGTCACTAGTTAAAATATAATAATTATCAGCATGCTCATCAAATGGACGAATCTTAATTTCAGTATATTTATTTTGAACTACAAATAAATTTTGCCCACCTATATGTTGGAACACTGTAACCAAACTTTCCCAGTTGTCACTATCTGAATCATAATAATCTTTAATTGTACTTGCATTAATTAATTGATTAATAGTATATGTAGGAGAAGCAATATCATTACTAACGCCTTCCAACTTTATTGCCTTATATGTACCCCATTCCAGTTCAACATAATCCGCCACCATTTGACCGCTTACATATTTGTTATAAGCATCGCCATAAGTAGCATTAATCACGCCTTCAGTTCTATCAACTACAACAATGTATACCAATTTATTGCCTGCTTGGTCTTCCAAATGGAATTCGTACACACCTTGGTCTGTCAATACATTATTAATATCTAACGCAGCACTTAGTCTTGTTGGTTTTTGAATATTTATTAGTTTAGACCTAGAACCAAGTCCATATTCATTAATTATATATTTATTAGTTGTCGAGCCTTGAGCAGTTTTAATAACATTATTATCAGAATCATAATTAGATATTTTTATAAACGGAGTAAAATAATATTGTGCAGTTATGTTTGCACCACTCTTTTTATTTTCCCAATCAAGAGTAAATGTTGTATCAATAACACTCTTTGAAGTATGTTTAACATAATTTAAGTTATCATCTTGCTTAATTCCATAAACCGCACGATTATCTATTGAGTTAGTTATAACCTCATACACTTCCAAACCGGAAATTTTTTCTTTATCTATAGTAAAATATGTATAAGTTCTTGTTGCTGACCTTTCCACTTCCAAAACTAACAAATATGAAGAACTTTCAGTAATTATATCACATTTTTCGTAATCCACTTTAGTCACATCTGAACTATACGAGCCATTAGCCACTGCCTTTAATTCGGCCTCGGTAGCATATTTACCTTTAGCATAATATAATTTACCAGCAATGCTTGATTCAAATACTTCGGTTTCTTTCCAAGACGCATATACATTCATATTTGTATACTCGTGTGCATAAAAACTTTCACCAACATTACTGCCCGAAATAATTTCAGCATCTATCTTACGCAAATCCAAACTAGGAGTAGTTGCTGTGATTTGGAATGCAAAATATTGTGTACAAATGTTATTATTTCCATCTTTATATCTTGCTTGAACTAAATAATATCCAGGTTGAGTAAATGTAGTAACCTTACTAAGTTCGGTTCTATTTCTTTTATAATCTACAGTGTATTCAATGTTTGTATCAGGATTCTTAGTATTTCCCTTGCCATCAATAAGACCTTTTATATAATCCTCTGTTATAACGCTTGTTGGGTGATAATAATAGAAACTTCCGTCGTCAGAACCATTACTTAAATAATATTCATCATTTAATGTTAACCACAATCCCCTATCAGTTCGATGATAATACACACCATCGTCGTCTTTTAACAATCCAGCAGCAGTTACAATATTGGTTGTATTTCTATTAATTAAAACACTAGCAGTATCGCTATCCAACCCTTTTGTTTTATTACTTGAACTATTGACAACTGTTCCTGTTGGCTTATCCTTATATGTATCGAGCAACTTATAATATATGCCTAAATCATCACCTGTTTTTTCATTATCAGCATTTATATAGCCATCATGCAAAATAAACATTGTATTATTTTTTACAACGTGAAGATATGTCATATCTGCACTTGCAAAACCATTTTTAGAATATTTTAATTGATATCCATAAATATTTAAATTAATATCTTCAAAAGGAATTTGTTCAGTTGGTATTGATATCTTTTCCCCATTGTATTTATATATATAATTAAATTTAAAATTGTATTTACCTTGACTTGCAAACATTAATGTAACTATTGTATTTTTGTCACTGTGGTCTATCGGATAATACTTAGTTTCAACATCATTATACACCTTTTTAGACATTTCAAGTCTTTTTAACTTTTCGTTATATTCCAAGTCAACAATAGTTTCAACATCGCCCATACGATAACTATAACTTAAATCATATCTAGCATAGTCAAAAGTAATCGTTGGATAATTTAAACTTTCGCCCAACCAAAATTCATAACCAGTTGTAGCATTACCTGCTGTATAGTTTTCTATAGTTGGTTTGGCTGTATAAGTATTAGTATAAGGTTGTAGCCCACTTAAACTTTTTACTTCAACATTGCCTTCATAAGATGATTGTAATAACAAGTAAAATTCAAAATCATACCTTAAAGGCTCAGTCAATCCGTCAATCATATACAACATACTAATCACATAATGACCTTCATTAGATTCATTAATGTTTTCAGTATCCTTATCATCTACTTGAGGAACAATAAACCAAGTAAAGTCTTGGCGAGAACCATTTTGATATCCTCTAGCGTTAGGCAAATCAATCTCTTTACCATTTAAGGTCGCCTGAACTGAAACGTAGTCCATATTAGCACCAACGCCATCTGGATTTGTCGAATCTACAAAATCACTAGAACTCTCATTCCATTCTTGAGTATTAAGACCAACCTTACCATTTTTTATGTAGTATCCACCCAAAGTAATCATTATACCTTGCTTAATATCAACCGGCTCTCTTTCAGTATCTTTAACCCACTTGTTCGAACCAGTATCAAATTTCATAACGTCCGCTTCGTCCTTAACCCTATCATGAACCATTACAAAATCACCATCTTTAATAACACTTTTGTTCGAACCATCTACTGAGTGAGTTAATGAAAAATCTCCAAAATATTGAGTACCATGATTTGTTGCAATTGCATTAAACCCATATCCATCTTTTGATATTTTGGTTTGCCTAACTTCCCAATCGTTTGTATTGGTATCATCTACAGCAAAATAAACCTTTTCTGCCGAAAAGATTACACCACCTTCAAGTTCGGCTGTATACGCTTCAATGCTACTTGCTTTGGCATACTTTATTTTAAATCCACTTTCGCCAAACGCAAAAACGACACCAGAAACAATTAGTGCCACAAACGCAAATATTGATATTAATAATTTTTTCCCCTTCATAAATGCTATCCTTTTACTTT
>JAZSRW010000011.1:0-4322 GCA_045538675.1 Candidatus Onthoplasma sp.
AATGTGATATAATATATTAATAGCAAAATATTTTTTTAGGGGTTTATATGGATATTTTAAAAATTATGAATGATAATAAACTTGTATATTTAACATTTGACGAATTGGCTAAAGAACTTTCATTAATAACCTTGCAAGACAGGTTGACAGTTAAATTAATGCTTAAAGAAATGATTGAAAATGGTGATTTATTGCTTGATGCAAACCAACACCTTTACATCCCTAAATCACGTGGATATATTAAATGTATAGTGAGAGGGACTCAAAAAGGATTTTTGTTTGCTGAAAGAATTGAAGAAAGTGATTTGCCAGATATTTTCGTACCGCACCATGCAACGCTTAATGCGGTTAATGGAGATATTGTGTGGATAAGAATTAATCAAACTATCGATAACTATAATCCTGAAGGTGAAGTTGTTTATATAATTAAACGTAACACTGAATATGTTGTTGGTACATTAAAAGTTAGCAAAAACGGGATAGTGGTGGATAGTGATGATGAAAGATTTCCAAATGTTAAGATATTTAAACCTGATTTAATGGGTGCAAATAATGGTGACAAAGTAGTTGCTAAAATAGTGTTTGATGATTTAAATCAAACAATGCATGGTGTTATTACTGAAGTTTTAGGTAAGGCGGGAACAGTTTCTGCAGAGCAATTGTCGATTATTAGAAGTTATAAAGTTAAAGACAAGTTTGAAGAAAAAACTTTAAAAGAGTCTTCAAAAATCAAACAAACAGTAACACCAAAAGACCTCCAAGGTCGTGAAGATTTTACTGAATTACGTACAATTACTATTGACGGCGAAGATTCTCGTGACTTTGACGACGCTATTTCGGTTGAGCGAATTGAAAAAGGTGGATACCGACTAGGCGTTCATATTGCAGATGTTAGTCATTATGTTAAAGAAGGTTCGGCAATTGACGACGAGGCATTTATAAGAGGTACAAGTGTATATTTTTCAGACCTTGTTATACCAATGTTGCCTGAAGAATTGTCAAACGGAATATGTTCGCTTCGTGAAGGTGTGCAACGTCTAACATTAAGTGTTATTATAGACCTTGATAAAGATTGTAATGTAATTAACAGTCGAATTAGTGAAGGCGTTATAATCAGTAAACATCGTATGACATATACCAAAGTTCAAAAGATGATTGAAGGCGACGCTGAAACGATTGAAAAATATAAAGATATCGCAGAAGATATCAATTGTTATCTTGAAATTTCTAAGATGTTAAAACAAAAGCGTTATGCTCGTGGGGAAATACGTTTTGATATTCCAGAACCACAAATATTTGAAAACGAAGATGGGAGTATTGCTAAAATTGAAAAATTACCAATAGACGAAAGTCATCAATTAATTGAAAGTTTGATGATACTTGCAAATGAAGTGGTTGCTAAAACTTATTTTAGTAAAAAATATCCTTTTGTATATCGTGTACACGAAAAACCAGAACTTGAACGTGTTGAGGCTTTGATAGAAATGTTAAAAGCACAACATATCAATGTGTCAATTAATACCAAAGATATTAAACCTTATGATTTCCAAAAAATATTAGATGGTCTTGAAGACGATGGACGTAAAGACACTATTAATAAGATTATTCTTCGTACAATGATGAAGGCAAGATATGCCCCTGAGTGTTTAGGACACTTTGGTATTGCTAGCACATTCTATTGCCACTTTACTTCGCCAATTAGACGTTATCCAGACCTTTTAATTCATCGAATTATTAAGGCAAGTTTAAAAGGACAAAAAGCCAAAGAAAGTCGTATTCATTTTGAAGATATTGTACCTAAAGCGTGTGAGCAATCAAGTTTGACTGAAAAACGTGCAGACGAAGTGGAACGTGAAGTTATGGATTACAAAAAAGCACTGTATATGAAGCAATATCTTGGCGAAGTGTATGATGGTGTAGTATCGGGCGTGCAAGAATTTGGTATATTTGTAGAACTTCCTAACACTATTGAAGGTATGGTTAAGTTTGAAAATCTTCCTATTGACAACTATGATTATGATCCTAAAACCATGCAACTTAATGGTAGTAGGCATCAATATACAATAGGAACTAAAGTACAAGTTATGGTGGTGGCGGCTAATACTCATACTCGTCGTATCGAATTTGAATTGGCGGATAGGGTAAAACCATCAAGTTTGGAAGAAATTGCAAAGCAAAAAGATAAGTCTAACAAACAAAAATTGCAACGTAGTAAAAAATCTACACCTACACCAAAGCAAACCAAACACTTTAACAAAAAAAATGATCACAAGAAAAAATCAAAATGGCGTAAGGATAGGGAATATAGCGATTATAACTATTAAAAACAAACATCATACAAAAAGCACCTAATTAATAGGTGCTTTTTGTATTAATAAAATAGTTCGTCTTTTTCTTGTTCAGGATATAGTTTTTCATTTACATAATCTTCCAACTCTTTAATATCATTTATTGAAAGTTTTGAATTACTTTTAAGATTGTTTGCTATCATATATCTTTGCATAAATTTATCGAACTTTTTCAAGGAATCATCATTTACTACATATTCACCAATTTCACCAATCAGGCTTAATTCTCGTAATTCATGATTACTTACTATATGCAAATAGTTATGATCCCAACAAGTATGCTTAAATATAGCAAAAGGTTTAATATGTTTAACTTTATATCTATACCCACTAGTCCAAAAACAAGAGCCCATTTCAAACTTTTTATTAGTAACAAAAATTATTTCTCCAACGTACAAGTCTTCGATTTTATATCTAGGTTTATTAATTTGTTTTTCTTCACGTCTTTGTGTCATACGTTCAATTATTCTTGGTCTGTTCATAAATATATCCTTTTTATTTGTGCCTAAATTATATAGTAAAATGCAAAATCTGTCAAGGGATAACCTTAAAAATAATGTCAAAAGCAATACTATAATTTAAAAATTTTATATAAATGATTGAAAATTTATAATTTTGTGCTATAATTAATATATAGATATATAAATATCTAAATCAAACTAGGAGGAAATATGAAGATAGTTTGTAATAACCCTAATGCAAGTTACTTGTATTTCTTGCTAGATAAGTACGAGGCGGGCATTGTATTAACGGGGGATGAAATTAAGGCTGTAAGGGCTGGGCATATGTCAATTAAGGAAAGTTTTGTTAGTGTAAAGAATGGCGAAGTAGTGCTTAAAAATTCATATATTGAGCAATATTCTAATGCTTATGATGGCAGTCGTAAAAAATCAAATGAACGAAAAGATAGGAAATTGCTTTTACACAAAACTGAAATTGTTAAACTACAAAAGGCAGTAGAAAAAGAAGGTCTTACAATTGTTCCTATAAAAGCATATTTTGATGGCTCGTATTTAAAACTTACTATTGCTGAAGCAAAAGGTAAAAAGACCTACGATAAGCGTGAAAGTATCAAACAAAAAGATATTGACCGCAAGTTGAGTCGTGAAAGTTATGAATAATTATTGTAACAATATTCTCAATTATTAATTAATCATTCTTTATTCATAATTACAATTTTTAATGAATAATGAAAAACGAATAATGAAGAATTATTACAATTAAAATTGTAATATGGGGGTGTAATGGTTTCGACATTATAGGGTGTTATGTATATGCATATCGCGTGGTGACGTGTAAATACACAAAACTTTTAAATAAATAACAACAATACAGTTGCTGTTGCTGCGTAATATCGTGCAACCGTCAGTTTGCTAGTACCGATATGGCAAAGCCTGGCGTCGATTATCGGTCAACGATTTTGTGTTTTGTCTAGCGCATAAAATTGTATTTTTAGGCTGGTTTTGCAAGGTGGTTGAAGCACCTCGGCAAAATAAGAATAATTCTTCAACTAAATATGTAGAGTATGCATAATATTTTATAATGGACATGGGTTCGACTCCCATCACCTCCACCATATTTCGTCTAAACCGAACCGACATTGGTTTGATTTAGGCGTTTTTTTATTAAAGTTTTTGGCACACGTTGTTCGGATTTTAAAATTCATATGTTACAATACCTTGACAAATACTAGCAAGGAGTGTAATATATGAGTGTATTTGACAACATAAAAGATAAACTATTATCATATTTTAACAAAAGCGAAAAACTTAATTCGGAATTTATTCAATATCATCATGCAGTAAAAGATACGATAATTCCACTTAGTTGTGGAAATCCTTGTCCAGATTGCTTGTTTAACGACTTAAGAATTTTTGCGAATGATGGAACGCAACCGCCAGTAGGTGAAGAAAATCATTTGATGTGCCATTGTTATTATGAAGAGGTTAAGCAAAAGCCAGTTGGCTCAATATC
>JAZSRW010000025.1:0-5971 GCA_045538675.1 Candidatus Onthoplasma sp.
ACTTTTATATAAATATGTTTATTAAAAATATTGTTGATATAGTACTAAATATTGCTTGCGTTAATTTTTGTCGTAACATAGTTGATTTTTTAATTCCTATTTTATTTAAAAATGATACACTTTGCAACATTATACAAATTCCTGAAAACGCTATTATAAAAGATGCTAAAATTATTTTAATATTTAAACTAACATTACTTGACCCCAGTAGTATTAGTCCATTGGTAATTTCTATTAATCCACATAAAAATGCATACACGACATCATACTCTAATGATGTTATTTTACAAATAAAATTTGATATTGCAGGCAATACCGAACAAATATTTAATAGTTCGATTAATACTGATGCAAATACAATATATCCGCCTACCATTAATATCGAATTAATGCTATCAAACATTATTTCATTTAAATCAAATTTAGTTGACGAATTATTAATATAATCATTAGTTGATTTTTTACCTCGATATAATAGCCCGTTTAAAAAACTTCCTATAATATGCCCTATTAGTAATGTGTATCCTATTTTTGCATTTTTAAATACACCTATACCTATTGTACCTATTATAAACATAGGACCAGACGTTGAACAAAAACTTAACATTTTAGTAGATGTTGCTTTATCGATTACCCCATTATCATAACTGCTACTAATTAGTTTAGCACCTATAGGATAGCCTGAAAGCAAACTTAAAAAATATATAATTCCTGAATTGTTTGTATTAAAACATTTTTCGGTAAATCTATCTAGTACCCTAATTGAACTTTGATTTAAACTAATAATAATCCTAGTAAATATAAAAAATGGAAACAATGCAGGCACAACATTTACAAGCCATACTTTTAAGCCATTGCTAGTTGCTTGCATACATATACTAGGACTAATTACAAACAAGGTTATTGCCAAAAACATAGCACCCGTTACAAGCCATTTATATTTAAACTTTGACATATAATAACATATTCATACATAGTCGTGTTTAGTATTATTTTAAAAAACTCTAACACATTAAGTATTAGAGATTTTTATTTTAGTTTTGAGTAAAACAATCTTTTAATTGCAAATATATATCTTTAGCACGTTTATTGCATTTAACATAATATTCAAACCCAACCATAATAGCATATATCATTTTTTTGTCATTGCGATTGCTGGCTTCTACTATTGCCGTTAGTAAATAAACTAATTCTTCCTTTTCTATTTCTTTTAATTTTACATTATCAATATCGCTAATATTTGCTTCAGCCACACGTGCAAGTTTATGATATAAATTATTTTTATAGTCGTCGCTTGCAGTCATTTCGTAAGTTAATTTATATTCATTGTTTACAGCCCTTTTAAAAGGCTCAATAATTGTGTTTGCAAACACTTTAAATTCTTCCCCGCCACTTAATTTACTAGACGCAAAATACTTGGATAAAAAGTCCAAAAACGTTATAGTTCCTTCATTTAGGTTATATAAAATATTAAAACAATATGCAATAATATTTTTATCGCCGTGTGGAATAAGCAACCCTTCACTTGAAACACTTTCCTTAAATCCCAAACTAAAATCATACCCATCAAGACTATTTGATACTAATGTAGTTAATTTTTCGCTAGAATTAATTACATTTATTAATGCCTTTACCTTAATATTTGCTAAAATATATTTACCTGCAATAAAATCTTCACACGCAAGATTAAATTGCTTTAAATCTAAATTATCCATAAATCCCCCTACAAGTTTTATTAATTATATCAAAAAGTTATATCATTTGGCAACAATTTTTACATAACTTTAAAAAAGTATGACAAAAAGAGTTGTCAAAACAAAATATTTTTGTTATTATGTAACTACAAAAATAAATTATAAAATCAAATTAGAGGAATTTATGGATTTTGTTGCTGATAATACCGTTAATAAACTGATTTTGTTATTTGTTTTGGATAAGATGGATATTCCTTTAACTGAAACATCTATTTTGGAAATATGTGCAAGCCAAAATAGTTGGGTCAATTATATGGATTGTAAAGATTTGTTATATCAATTACTTACCGCCAAGTTTATCTATAAACCAAACACTACAAATAACGAAAGCCGTTATAATATTACTGTTGCAGGACGTGAATGCTTGTCACAATTTTTTACAAGAATACCTGCAAGTTTACGTACTTCTATTACAAAATTTGCTCAAGAAAATAAATTGCATTTTAAACGAAATCAAGAATATGTTGGTAAATATTACAAAAACATCGATGGTTCGTATACTGTTGAACTAAAAATTTTAGAGCCACTTACTACTGATGCAGTATTTAAACTTTCTATCAAAACCGATACTCGTCATAATGCTATTGTTGCAGTAAAAAAATGGCGTGAACTTGCCCCTAGTGTATACGAAAATATTTATTCAAAAATCATTGAAAGTTAAAAAATAGATGCTTATAGCACCTATTTTTTTATTTATTAACCTTTTCAGTCATTGCTTGAAATCTTAATTCGGCAGATGTATTTAAAAATCCAACAGCACAAAATACCATAAATGGCATTTTTAAAATCACTTTGCCCCAGTTTAGATAATTTTGAATAAAACTAACAATTAATATACCTAGCAATAGCACAAACAATACCGCTAAAATACGACATAATATAACTAATGCCCCGCCAAAAGATGTTTTGTCTGAAAACTTAATTTTTACACGTTTGGTAGCAAAAGTTCCTTGAGTTTCTATACTCTTTATAATCTTTTTGTTACGAATTGCAAAATATACTTGTGATGCCACAAAAAACAAAGCAAATACTAGCGTTATTGTAACAAAAACCATATTAGTAATATTTATATCAATATCTTTATTCCACACCACTAGCCAAGCAATAGATTGCAACAACAACACCAAGCAACCTAACAACAAAAACAATATCTTCATAACATTATATTGCTTAAGTGCTGGCAAATGCTCTTTATTGTAAACAAAATTTTTCATAATAACCCCTATTTTTAATAATTATGCAACAAAAATACTACAAAGTCAAATGATTTAAGCAATTTGTATACCAAGTTTGTAATTTGCACATAATTTAACGCAGTATATCGATGATTATACAATTAGCATACAGTCGCCAAATGAAAAGAAACGATACTTTTGTTCAACTGCTGTTTTGTATATATTCATAGTATTATCCAATCCTGCAAAAGCCGAAACAAGCATTATAAGTGTAGATTTAGGCAAGTGGAAATTAGTTATTAAGCAATCTACCACCTTAAAATTATATGGTGGATAAATAAATATGGAAGTATCTTCATCAGTTGGTTTTAATGGCAATCCATAGCGTGCCACACTTTCCAATGTTCTTACACTGGTAGTACCAACCGCTATTACTCGTCTGCCCTCTAATTTTGCTTTATTGATAATGTCGCAAGTCTCTTGGCTAATGCTATAATGCTCGGTATGCATCTCATGTTTGGTTATATCCTCTTCCTTACAAGGACGGAATGTGCCAAGCCCAACATCAAGCGTAACTTCGGCAAAAATAACACCTTTATTTTTTAATCTTTCCATCAATTCGGTGGTAAAATGCAATCCAGCAGTTGGTGCTGCAGCGGACGACACTTGCTTACTGTATACAGTTTGATATCGTTCTTGATTAGTTAATTTTTCCCTAATATATGGTGGCAGTGGCATTGTACCAACACGTGATAATATATCTTCCAACACACCGTCATATATAAATTGGATTTTACGATTGCCGTCTGGCAAAATTTCTAACAGTTTGCACTTTAATTCCTCATTAAATACCAGTTCTTCGCCAATATGAAGACGTTTGGCTGGTTTCATCAAGCATTCCCAAACATTAATTGAATGCCTTTTTAGTAGCAAAACTTCTAATTTAGCACCAGTAGTTTTATAACCATAAAGACGTGCAGGTAAAACACGAGTATTGTTAATCACCAATACATCACCCGCCACCAAATAATCTTCGATATTATAAAAGTTTTTGTGTTCGATTTGCTTATTGGTTCTGTTAAAAATCATCATACGCGAACTATCTCTAGGTTCTACCGGCGTTTGAGCAATCAACTCTTCAGGCAAGTCATAATCGTATGTATTTACATTAGTATAATCTATCATAAATTTCCTTTTATATTCTTTTAAAGTATATACCTTTATTTACCTTTTGTCAATCATAAAAAATAGTAATATTAATATAATACTACTATCTTTTTTATCTATTTATCAGTTTCTTCAACTTCAGGCATTAAATGCTTTGGTACAGGGATACCAAAATGCTCATATGCAGGTCTAAGTACCACACGTCCACGTGGCGTACGAGCAACAAATCCAAGTTGTAATAAATATGGTTCAATTACATCTTCAATAGTTGTACTTTCCTCACCTGAAGACGCTGCAAGCGTATCCCACCCTACTGGACCTCCATCAAATTTTTGTATCATAGCCTCTAATACTTTTTTGTCAGTATAATCAAGTCCAAGATTGTCAATATCCATCAAATCTAACGCACGTTTAGCGTCCACAACTTCCAAAATATTTTTGCCATCTACTTGTATAAAGTCACGCACACGGCGAAGTATTCGGTTGGCAATACGAGGAGTACCACGACTTCGTCTAGCAAGTTCGGTAGCCGCCTCATCTGTAATTTCAACATTTAATATTTTACTACTACGTTTGATAATAGTCTTAATTTCGTCAACAGTGTACATCTCAAGACGAGCAAGCACACCAAATCTATCTCTTAATGGACTAGAAAGGTTACCTGCTTTGGTTGTAGCACCAATAAGGGTAAATGGTTGAATTTTAAGCCTCATACTACGTGCAGATGGGCCTTTACCTACAATAAAGTCAAGTGCAAAATCTTCCATCGCTGGATACAAAATTTCCTCAACACTACGATTTAATCGATGAATTTCGTCAATAAACAATACATCATTTTTGTTAAGGTTAGTTAGCACTGCAGCAAGGTCGGCTGCGTGCTCAATCGCTGGTCCGCTGGTTACCTTAATTTGACTTCCCATCTCAGAGGCAATAATATGACTTAATGTAGTTTTACCCAGTCCTGGCGGTCCGTACAAAAGCACATGATCAAGTGCCTCTTTACGCTTTTTAGCCGCATCAATAAAAACCTTAAGGTTACCCTTAATCTTTTCTTGTCCAACATATTCGTCAAAACTAACCGGACGAAGTTTATTTTCTACTTCGCTGTCACTCAAATTTTTAGTACTTGATATAAATCTATTATCTTGTTGTTCCATATCTTTCTCCTGTGGTGTGACCACTCCAAATAAGTGAAGTCACCAATTTAAATCTTTAACTATATTTGTTTATTCTCTATATATTTCTGTCGCAACACAACTCAAATGCCAATAAATTAATACCCCTAACAATATAATTCGGCATATTAACTTACTTGCGGGCGGACACTCCGCCTATGACATATTACGTAGTGCTTTGGCTACAATTTGTTCAGCATTATCTGTAGGTTCTGCAACCTTACGTGCCAACTGAGTTGCTTGATGCTTGTTAATACCAAGGCTAGTAAGTACCAGCACTGCATCTTCAATGGCAGTAGGGTCACTTTCTTCACGTTGCTCAAATAATGGCAATACGTATTCATAAGGATTAAGTTTGTCTTTAAGTTCCAACACAATACGTTCAGCAGTCTTTTTACCAATACCTTTAACGGTTGAAATCAAGTGACTATCGCCACTAACAATCGAGTTAACTAAATCGCTTTGCTTAACACCCGAAAGTATTTGAATTGCAGTCTTTGCACCCACGCCACTAACTGTGATAAGTTGCAAGAACAAACTCTTTTCTTCTACACTACTAAAACCAAAAATCAACCACTCATCTTCACGTATAAGTAGATATGTTGGCAACTTTACTTGCTCATCCTCATTTGGAAGATTACAAAATGCCGAATTAGTCATAATAACCTCATAAGTCGGAGGCCAAGCGGTCTTAGGAAGA
>JAZSRW010000064.1:0-8450 GCA_045538675.1 Candidatus Onthoplasma sp.
GGCTACGATCCGACTTGAAAAAATATGATAGTACTGATTTTGCTGATGACTGGAACAACTATCGTATAATAATTGATAGATATTTAATAGATTCTTATAGAGCAGATGGTGGAACTATAACAATTAGCACTTACGCTTATAGTAATGGAATTAAATCTAATAATAAAATAACTTTTGAAATTGATGAGGAAGAACATAAAAAGTCTGTAAAAGCAAATATTCAATTTGAAAAGTTAGATATTTACAAAACACAAACCATATTGGTTTCAAGTTATTATGATTTTGATGCTTCAGATGTTGAGATTTCTTTTGATGGTTCATATTTTGATGAGGAAACTACTCATTTGGGTGGTTACAAGGTGATTGAAGGTCACAAAAATATTAATGTTGGCTGGGACGGAACTACTGATGATAAAATTTCTGAAAAAACAACATACACAACACTAAGCATAAATAGTATTGTAAAAGATAGTGATAGTATTTTACAAGATATTAAGAGCAAAGTTAGTGTGAAGGCTATTGAGTATAATTACAATAGCGATAGAATTGGTGCAATATTTGACAAAGTGACCATTGGTGACAATGTGGAAATATTAAAAATTCCTGCAACAAGTGTTAGAAATCCAAATGCCGTGTATTATAACGTGACCGGTGATACCGTTGTTGAAATTACAGATGATGTTATTTCTACTTGGGCTGAAAAATATACAACATACTATACTAAAGCGTTAGGAGTTGAGTTTGAGGTTAATGAAAGATTAAATAAAGACCATTATATTAAGTTTGAATGGACATATTCTAACAATTATACTCAACCATTTACTATCGAAAGTTCAAAGGTTATAATCTTAACTAGAGATGTAGTAAATTATACTATAGATGTTGGTACTGAAACATTATATACTTTAACTAAATTTAATAAAGACGTAGATGCTGTGCCTTATCAATTAAATCGTACCACTAATAGTTTAGAACAAATAAATAAGGAAGATATTGTTGAGGGTGAACAATATTACAAGATTACAAATAATGAGTATAACGATACAATAAATTACTTATTATATGTTGATTACGATACAGATAACGCAAAATATATTTATACTATATATGCCGTTGATAATAATGGAAATTATTTGTATTATAAAGACGATGAAGACAACTTAAAATTAAAGTGGGCTTCGGATATAGATGCATTTAAATTGAAGTCGGCTGGAGGTTGGATTAGTCCAAATCCTTTCTATGCTGCTAATCCGCAATATACAATTGTGGATAATGCTAATGTACGTCTTGAATATAATAACGATACCGATAAGTTGTATCAAGTTAAATCGGCACAAAAATCTACAAAATTTACACAACTAAAATTGCAATCTATTGATATTAGCGTAAATTCAACTATTAATATTATGGTTGAAGCAGATAAAAGATTTACAATTGCTAGCATTAGTAATAATATTAATCAAATTGAAGAGTTGGAATATAAAATTCCGTCAATATATTCTTATCAAAAAGATGCAACTAATTCAATTCCTATAGATTTCTTATTAGATGTAAAAATAGTTTCTGATGGGTTTGTTGTCGAAAGACTTGGACAAGATGTAACTAATTTATATGAGTTGAAAGATAATAAAATAGTAGAAAAAACCGATGATTCAAAAATTATTGCAGAGTTGGATACGGCTAATTTAGTTTTAAAACGCACAAAGTACGATAATATGACTATTAAAGTTAAATTTGTCAGTGTGTTTGGTGAAATAGATTATCAATTTACATTTACTAGTCCTTACAAAATAGAAAAATCTGACAAAAATCCAACAACAACCATATATGCTGGAACTAAGTTTATAGTGGCTAAAAAGTATGATAGTGATGTTAATGCTGATGTTAATGCTGATATTGATGCATTGTATTCGCTGGATTATTATAACGATAGCGGAAGAATAGATATTACAACAAATTTGGCCGGAGTCAATGTTAGTGCGTCTAGTGGTAAATGGATTGTAGATTTAACAGGATATGCAATTGAAAAATCTACTGAATGTTTATTTACAATTTCTTATCAAAGTACTATACAAGCCGATTCTGATGCGAGAGATATTGGTACATTTAGTTTGACTATTGCTCCAAACATATTAGTAACGGCTGATACTAATCAAATTATTAATCTTGATGATTTGAGTAACAATGTGTATGACTTTAAAAACTTGCAATTAAGCAAGTATAGTGAAGCGGAATATTATAATTATGTTTTAGATAAAAATAATGATGGTCAAATTGATGATTTGGTAATGCTTACAGAAGCCGAGTTGAAAAACTTAAAGTTACAATATAAATATACAACTTACGAAGATGCTGATTTGACAATTAAATATACTAATAATATTGTTTCAACTGATAAAGATTTGATGAGAGTTAATGATGTTGTGAGTGAAGTTGGTTCGTATTATGTTGTGGCTGAAATTTGGGCGGATAAGATATACATTGACGATATTAAATTTAAGGTTACAACAAATTCAGGTATTGCGGATATTAATAATCAAGATATTAAGCCAATTGAAATAGTGGCTAATCAAAAATCTACTATTGAATTAGAAGATGCTGACAATATTGATTTGCGAGAAATGTTTAATTTGTCTCGTAATGGAAATGTATATAATCCAGTGTCTACCTATGTAATTACATCAACATTTGAAGAAGGCAAAACATATAAGTATGATGAGGCTAGTAGTAGTTATGTGCCTGCTAGTGAAACAGATGTAACTACCTTGTATAAGAAAAACTTTATTAGCGGTATTACATTTAAATATAATGGAACAACTGAAAAGTATGAAGCGATAAATAGTGAAACTGAAATACTTGATGATGTTCAATACTATCATAAATACACTTTAAGTGATATCTTGTGGATAAATACTAATAACGAATACCTTGAAATTACATATAACTATAGTGATGGTACTAAATTAGTTCAAAAACCAAACAATGTTGTTAATTATGATGATATAGATTATACATTAATAGGAACAACCTATAATATGGCAGATTATTCTTATAATATGGCAAAGAATGAAATTGTTAAAAATGATAAGGATAATACACCTATAGTTGCTGAAGAGTTTGGTAATATTTTATATAGCGTTGTTGCTAATAAGAGTGTAATATATTGTAAGCAAAATGCGTACTTATTTGAAAATGGAAATACTATTATTGCTATATCAATTGAAGATGGCGGAAAAACAATTTATAAATTTAGTAAAGTTGTTAGTGAAGATAGTTTTGCAAAGATTGATAATCCTGCTACTCATGATGGTATTTATTATCAATTTAAAAATGGTGAATTTAATTTAGTTGAAAACAAAAATGATACAATAAAATATAGTTTACCATTAGAAAAATTACAAAAGAAGTCTTTAGGTTTGTTAAGTAATTTAGATTTGGAATATAAGAGTTTTGGTAAAGATTTGTCTACTAATGCTCAATATGTTGACACATTTGAATATAGTGCCGAATTTGTATTTAATAATAAGTACAATGTTAAAACTAAAGATATATATAATATATATGTAAAACCTTATATCATCAATCCCGACTTAGACGATAATAAAGTTTTGGACGGAGTATATAAATTATTTGATAAAAATGATACAGTTACAGGCGAATGGTTTAATAAAGATAGCAATATCAAAGATATTAATTTTGTAAGCAATGATTATACTATATCTACTACAAGTGGAGTAACATATATTGATTTAAAAGCAAAGGGCAATACATACACAACAGACATTATTGTTACATTAACTTACAAAACTGATGAGACTTATACATACAATGTTCCAATTACCATTATCAATAGGTCAGTTGTCAACATTAATTATCCTTACAATGTGGATAAGTTAAATGACGAATATAATATATTTAATGCGTCGATATATGAATTTAGCAAGAATATAAATGACTTGTATGATATGGATGATTATGCTAATTGGTTGGCCTCAACAGAAGATAGCAATATAGATACGACTAAAGAAAATTGGGTGTCTAGTGTGCGTGTGCCTTATGATATTGCATTAAAGGGCGATATTATAGACTTGGCTAACGTGGATACGTTAAGAAATGTTACCAGATTTAAATCTAAAAAACATGATACATTAACAAGTATTGTTGACAATAATGAAACTATTAGCAAGATTGAGTTGGTGGCGGTATCTAGTTCGTATGCTAATAACTTGGCAAATATTGTGGATAACTTAGCAATAAATGTAGGCACTAACAATGCAACAATTGCAATTTCTACAAGTTTAAATTATACAGGTTATGCGTTGTTTAAAGTTTATGCTGGTAATACTGGTGCGTATGGATATTATGCATTAAAGATTGTTGATGATGCTAACTTTGATAATGTGATAACTGTTGGTGGCTCTCGTAATACAAGAGTGGTTAATCAAGTTGTAATCGCTACTACCGAAATAAAAGATGTTATCAAAAGTATTGAAACTGATAATAGTAAAAATAAGATTAGTGCGGTTGCAAATATCTCATCTAACTTGATTGATAGCACTAATTATAGCAACGTTCATTTATTTAAAGTAAGTGGATTTGATTTACAGGGCGAAGTTGCTGGTATTGACAATAATGAATTAATACCAAAAACTACAAAAGTTGAACCTTATTCAAATATTCAAGTATTAACCGTTGCAGTAGTGCTACAAAGCGGAACTTCATTAGTGCATTTATGTAACTATGAAATTGTATTACAACCTGATATCAAGGCTACTGCAAGTCCAGGAATTGAAAGCTTGGCAGGATATGAGTCTTATAATATTTATAAGCGAAAAGATGCGGTTGTATTTAACTTTGATGGTGGAACTACAATAGATTTTGCTGATGCATTTGAATTTACGGATTATTCAGGAACTACGCCAAAAGGACAAGTTCAAAGTGTTGAATTTGTAACGCCAGATAACAATACATTTACAAGCAATAATATTAAACCTTATAGTAATTGGTTAAAACTTAAGGATAATAGTGGAACTTATCAAACTTCTAGTATTTATTATTATGAAGGAACTACTGAAACCGAGTTTGCAACTATTATCGGAACTAAATTAACTTTAAACAAGGCTATAGTTGACCCTACATATTTCTTCCTAAAATTAACTAATAGTGAATTTAATGTGTATTTGCAAATAAATATAGAACCATTTAAATTTAACGATTTTGACTTTGATGGTATTAATTCTGTTGGTAAATATATTATCGGTAGTGGATTTGATAATGAATTTGATTTATTTAAATTATATGGTGGATATATTGGTGAATATACTTTAACTATATTTAATAATACAGAGCAATATTTAATAACTAAAGGTTCGGCTGTGATTGATGAGGTTAACAATTCATATACTGGTGATGGTAATGTATGGAAAATAACTAATCCAGGATATGCTATAGGCGATATGAATGCAACTATTATATTGAAAGATTTGCTTGGAACGAAAGAAAAGAGAACAAAGAGTTTTGTAATTGATGTTCTTCCAAATATTGACGAGAGCTATGATGAAAATACTCATATAGGCGAAAGTCAAACTGGATTAAGGGTTGTTCCTGAAATAGTGGAATACACAACAGAAATAGAACCTATTGGTAGTAAATTGTCTGTTGATATAACAAAATCTACAGGTCTTAATATAATTAAAATTACTGATAGTTTAGGTGACAAATATCTTGAAATAAATGTTGCCAACTTTAGTTCAGTTGGATTTACATTAACCGCTGATGATAACAGTGTATTAAAACCTGAAGGTCAAGATGTGGAACCATATAATTATTTTGTAGATAGTGCAGGTAATGGTGCTTCGGAAATAATTCTTACAGATGATGGTAGTATTAATTTTGCACACAGTATCGAAAATTTAAAATTAAAATTAAATGTTACAGTATACTATATACCAACAACATACTATAAAGCGGTAGAAGCAACATATAGTGAAGATGGCAATTATTATGACATTGATGGTAAAAAGATTACTGGAAGTACTTATGATGGTGTTTGTTATACAATGGCTGAAGTTACAGATACTAACGCAAATCCATTTAAGACAAATGCTTACTATAAGGCTGACGGAACTAATTATAAGTTGATAACTGAAGGTGCTTACGAAAGTTATCCATTATACGTTGAGTTGCCTAAAACTTATGAATTAGATGCAATTTATCGTACAAATGGTGCTAGTTATGAAACGGTTGTTAATGGCACTACTTTAGATTTATTATCAGGAGCAACTTACACATCAATTGATAAACATTTCTTTGGTACTGAAACAAAAGGTGTCGATTTGGTTGATAGCGATAGTAATAAAATTGTTAATCAATCAAGAATTGCTATTAAACTTATAGATAATGATGGTAATAAGAAATTATATTACGGTTATAATAATCTTGCTGGTTTAGGTTTGCTTACAAACAATAATCCTAACAAACTAAATATTTCTATTAGCGAAATGTCAACATCAGACACTTCAGAACCTACTAGTGGTAAATTAGAATTTGCCAGTGTGGATAATGGCTCTACAGCACAATTAGTGTTAACTACAGCAAGTAATTCAAATTACAAAATTGAGTACTTATTTAAGATATACACTAAAGAATCTGACTACAGTACAATTAAGTATAATGATAATTTAGTTCAATCTGGAGAGCAAAATCCTACAACTAAAGAATGGACTGTTAAGAGTATTAGTATACCATATTCTCAATTTGAGCAAGGTGCAGTAGAATTAGCATATTTGCAATATCTTCCAGGAGGTCAAGATGTTGCTTGGGTTGTATTTGATTCGTCTAACTTGGAAGATTCTAATAGTAGAAATGTTGGTTCAACAGATTATACTTCTAGTATTAATATTTCATATAAAGGTACATATACTAATACAACTGAAATTATTAAAGTAACTATTATTACGGTTAATGGTGTGGCAAGTGAGATTAACTTGATTATTGCTAATTTTGAAGTTACTTATGGTTATCATAAAGTTGAAGAAAATTCAGAAACCGCATACGCCGGAACTCAATTAGGTAAGTTAAGCGATAATTACAAAGGTAAAAAACGTATTATAATAAGTATTAATGGAAGTAATCCAGTTGACCTTGATGGTGATATTAATTCTGATGATGAGTACAAAATTAGTTATACTGGTGCAGTTAAAGGTCACGATGACCATATTAAGTTGGGTGAAAAATTAGATTATCAACCTAATGATACTAGTTTGTTGGTTTATGATGCAAGCAAAGGATTAATTGCAACACGTAGTGTGGCGGATATTACTTTGACTACAATGATATTTGATGTTAAATATAATAATGAATATATAGTTGGAAGAATATATTATAAATTAACTTTGGAAAACAATATTAAAATTGGCGTTAATCCAAAATTAAATTCACAATCTGCAATTGATTTGTATTTAGGTTCGGAAATTTATCAAAATACATATCAAAAGATAGACACTGAAACAGAATATGATTCTGTAGATGAAAAATGGTTATATTATTCTGCCGATGGTATTACATTTACAAAGACTTCAAAAGATACATGGGGTACAAAAGATTACTATTATCGTACAACTGTAGTTGATTTGTTGCAAAGTGATAATAGAATTTCTGGAGATGGTTCTGATGTTACAGTGTATAATAATTTGTTTGTAACACTTGAACAATATTCAACAGGTAATATTATTACCGAAACAACTAACAATGCATTATATGGTGGTACTAATAACGAAGAGTTAAATACATATTCTTACTTGTCTTCATCAGTGGTTGATGATTACTTAAGATTCACAATCACAGATATGGGTGGTGGTGTTAATTCTGATAATATTCAAGTCAAAAATGGTAAATTATATATTAAAGGAAACCCTACAGGTTCATTTAAGTTGAATATATATTCAGCAAACGGAACTGGTTATGGTGAGTCGTTTGTAATCAACTTACATCAATACGATTACACTACTTCACAATATAGTAATGTGATTAATAATGGTAATGGAAATGGATGGGCTTCAGGAGAAGATATACCTTTATTTAAAGATATATATGCAAGTACCGATAAGGAAGAAGGTATATTTGCATTTACGACTTATAGGTTAGGCTATGATAAAGATAAAGGAACTACTAATTTATCACCATTTGATAACACATCAATTTTTGATAACCCATCAATTAAATATAAAGTAAAAGCATTTGATTACAATACTTCGATATCTACTATAAAGAAAGATAGTGAATGGAATGGTGTTACAGAAGTAACTATTCATAACACAGTTGGTACACCTGATGATACTAATAGATATATAGGTGCAAATGGTCAATTGCAATTAACACTTCCAAGTGTAAAGTCGTCTAGTGATGGTAGTCAACAATATCAAATTATTAGTATTAGATTGGCAATTACT
>JAZSRW010000068.1:0-18814 GCA_045538675.1 Candidatus Onthoplasma sp.
GGGTAAAGAATTACAAGTGTTGGCATCTAGTCAATGGTTAAGAGATTTGCCACTTGCTGCCAAACGTGGAAATATTTTGGACAAAAATGGTGTGTTGCTTGCAACTACCGAAACCACTTATGATGTGTATGTTCGTGCTCGTAATGTGGAAAATTCAAGTGAAGTTGCAAGGTTACTTAGTGATACTTTAGGACTTGATTATACTAAAACTTACAACAAAGTTACCAACACAGGAATTTCGGAAAGTTTGATTAAATTACAGGTGGCGGAAGATGTGGCTTTAAGCCTAGTTAATAGCGGATTAAAAGGAATATATTTATCTCAAAATGTAGGTAGGGTATATCCATATTCAAGTTTGCTTACTCAAGTATTAGGTTTTTGTTCGATTGACAATGTTGGTCAAACAGGGTTAGAAAGTTATTATGATAAATATCTTAAAGGTGTTGATGGTAAAAGTCTAGTTCAAGCCAATGCTCAAGGTTTGGAAATAGACAATAGTTTGGCTTATTATATCCCAAGTATTGCGGGTGCTAATTTAACTACCACTATTGATATAAGTTTGCAGTTGATACTGGAAAAATATTTGCAAGAGGCATTGATTGAGCATAAGGCAAAAGGTGTTACTGGTATCATTTTAGATGTTAGCAATGGCGATATTTTAGCCATGAGCAATCTTCCAGATTTTGACCTTAATAACGTGCCTCGTGACGATTTAAATCAACTATTTTCAATTAGCAAAAATAAGGCGGTGGTAGACGTTTATGAACCAGGCAGTACATTTAAGATTATTACAATGGCGGCGGCTTTAAATGAGGGATTAACCAATATTGACGAGCGATTTTATTGTGGTGGTAAATGTAGTGTTGACGGCGAGCGTATTAAATGTTGGCGAACCATAGGCCACGGCTCACAAACATTAGTTGAAGGCTTTAAAAATAGTTGTAACTGCGTGTTTGTTAACCTTGCGTTAAGGCTAGGTGTTAGTAAATTATACGAATATATGGAATTGTTTGGTGTGGGGCAAAAAACGGGCGTAGATATTGCTAGTGAAAGTGCAGGAATAGTGATGAACAAAAACCTGGTTAAAAATGTTGACCTTGCACGTATTGGATTTGGTCAATCAGTTGCGGTAACGAGTTTGCAACTAGCAAACGTATTTGGATTTATTACTAGTGGCAAATCTTATACACCGCATTTAGTCCAAAATATTTACACTGAAGACAGCAAGTTATATAACTACACACCAACTTCCAAAAGTACTACACTAAAAGCCTCTACCGTCCAAACTATTAATATGATGTTAAAAAACAATATCAACGAGCAAGATAAGTTAACTTTTGTTGCGGGGTATGATGTTGGTGGTAAAACTGGTACGGCACAAAAATTTGAAAATGGAATAATTGCTCAAGGTAAATATGTGTCTAGTTTTATAGGGGTGTATCCAACCAGTCAACCTAAATATGTTGTGTTTATTAGCGTTAATGAGCCGTCTAATGGCGTGTATTATGGTGGTATGGTAGCAAAGCCTATTGGTCAAAAAGTGTTTAGTGAAATGTTTAGTATAAAAAATATATTACCAGATGATGCAACTCAATTAATCAACCAACCATCTATTGTTATGCCTGAATTGATAGGTCAAACGGTGGCTACAGCGTGTGCAAATCTTCGTGCATTAGGGCTAAATGTTAATGTAGATGGTAGTGGCGGATATGTGATTAGTCAATTACCTTTGCAAGATACTAAATTGTACATAGGCGAAGAAGTTGTGATTAAAACCAGTTATTAAATAAAAGTGAGGTAGATATGAATTTACAACAACTATTAAAAAATGTTTCATTTAAGGGAATGAAAAATTATAAGGATATACAAATCGAAAATCTAACAAATGCAAGCGATAAAGTCACAAACAATTCACTATATTTTTGCCTAAAAGGTAGCAAGGTTGATGGTCACGATTTTGCAAAACAAGCAGTTGATAATGGAGCAGTGTGCTTGGTGGTAGAAAGATATTTGAATTTACCTGTTACACAAGTTTTAGTAGATAATGCACGTAAGACTATGTCAAGTATCAGTGCCAGTTTTTATGAATTTGACAAGTCAAAAATTAAGTTTATAGGTGTTACTGGGACTAATGGTAAAACTACAACGGCTTTTGTTACACGTCATATTCTTAAAAATTTAGGCAAACGTGTCGGTATGATAGGTACTGAAGGTATTTATATAGGGGATATCAAACTTCCAGCAACACTTACAACGCCAGACCCGATACAATTACATAAAGTAATTAGTGATATGGACAAAAATGATATTGAATACGTGGTTATGGAAGTGTCAGCACACGCACTTGCACTTAATAAGGTAGATAGTATTATTTATGAAATAGTAGGACTTACAAATATCACACAAGACCACCTTGATTATTTTAATACTATGGAAAACTATGCACGTGCCAAAGCCGAATTATTTACATACAAACACGCTAATAAGGCAATAATAAATATTGACGACAAATATACGCGTGCAATATACAAAAAAAGCAATATTCCACTAGTTTCATTATCATTAAATCGTCCAGCCGATATTATGGTGGAAGAAAGTGATTTGCAAGCAAACTCTACTCAAGCAGTGGTTGGATTTAACAACAATCACTATATATTAAACAGTAATTTAACAGGCGAGTATAATTTGGCTAATGCATTAATGGCGGTAGGATTTTGTCGTGAACTTGGTTTTGAGTTAACTGATATTTTACAAGCATTAAGCAAAACTCAAATTCAAGTGCCAGGTAGGTTAAATTTGATTAAAACACCTAAAAATAATACTGTAGTTATTGATTATGCACACACGCCAGACGGGATTGCAAAAGTATTAAATACAATCAATCAAATCAAGCAAGGTAATTTGATAGTGGTGTTTGGTTGTGGCGGTAATCGTGATAGTACCAAACGTGCTGAAATGGGCGAAATTGCGTCAAAACTAGCCGATTATGTTGTGGTTACCAGCGACAATCCAAGATATGAAAATCCATATCAAATAATAGCAGATATTGATAAAGGTATAACCAACAAAAACAATCACGTAAGTATCGAAAATCGTGCAAGTGCAATAAACTATGCACTGGCATTATCCAAACCTGATGACATTATTGCAATACTTGGCAAAGGAAACGAATCTTATCAAGAAATTAAAGGCGTAAAGCACCCATATAGTGATTATAAAGTGGTTGATGACTATTTTAGTAAAGACCAACAATTAGATAAATATATTTAGATTATCTAATCTAATTTGATACAAATATAACAAGAGGAAATATTATGACAAAAATTATTTTAGGCTTTATACTAAGTTTTGTTATAGCATTAATTTTAATGCCATTAATTATTAAATTGATACGTAAATTTAGTTGTTCGCAAACTATACTTAAGTATGTTGAGGAACACAAATCCAAGCAGGGAACGCCAACAATGGGTGGGATAGTATTTTTTATTTCCACCCTTATTGTTGCTGTAATTTTGTTAGATTACACTACACCTATTGCAATGGCTTTAGGTGTGGGGCTGGGTTTTGCTTTAATAGGATTAATGGACGATTTTATCAAAGTTAAATTTAAGCAAAATTTAGGGCTTAAACCATATCAAAAAATAATTGGACAAGTAGGTATATCTCTAATTTTGGCATTATACATATACTTTTGGTCGCCAAACAAGGGCATAATATATTTACCATTTACATTTAAGGCGATTGATATAGGATTTTGGATTATTCCGCTAGTTATGTTTGTGTGTATTGGTACCACTAATAGTGTTAATTTAACCGATGGTCTTGACGGACTGGCTGGCGGGGTTAGCGTTGTTTATAGTGGAATATTTATTACATTAATTACAATTTTTGCAACCCTTGCTTTTAATGCAGGTGAAACAGATGCTTTTGTATCGGTTTATAGGGACAATGCAGTTTTGATGTCAATATTTATGGGCAGTATTATGGCATTTTTGGTGTTTAATACCAACAAGGCAAGTATATTTATGGGTGATGTAGGGTCGTTAGGTATAGGTGGATTATTTGCGTCAACTGCGTGCATAATGGGTTTTGAATTTATGTTACCTATAATAGGTGTTATGTTTGTTATATCCACAATTTCAGTAATATTGCAAGTGGTTTATTTTAAAGCAACCAAAGGTAAACGAATATTCAAAATGGCACCCTTGCACCACCATTTTCAAATGTGTGGACATAGTGAGGCAAAAATAGGATATATTTATCAAGTTATAACATTGATAATAGGATTAATTACAATATTATTAACCTTGTTTGTTGCATAAAAAAGACACTTCAAAATCTAAGTGTCTTTTTTAATCCTCTAAACCTGCTAAATAATCTATAGATACACCAAAAAACTTAGCAACTATTGCAGCCGAATCAATAGTTGGAACAATTATTCCTTTTTCCCATTTATTAATTGCTGCTTGACTAATTCCTAGTTGCTTTGATAGTTGATTTTGCGATAATTCATTTTCTAATCGCAATTCTTTTAATCTTTGTGCAAACATTGTCATAATAATTATCTTTATAACAATAATTATAAGAAAAATTTATGCTAAAGCATTGACTTATAACTATGATTATAATATAATTACCATTAATAACTATAGTTATAATAAGAAAGGAGAATAATATGAAAAACCTTGGATTAAGAATTAAAAAATTGCGAGAAGCCAGAATGATAACTATTGAAAAGTTATCAAGCGATACAGGAGTTGCTATAATAATTATTTATTCTTGCGAGTGTGGAAGAAGTGAAATGTTAAACATATCACATTTAATTAAATTGGCAAGATATTTTGGTGTAACAACTGATTATTTATTAGGGTTATAATTATAAATTTATTTTAATATACATATTTTATGATTAAAAGTTACAAAAATTCTATTATTATATCAGTTTGTACAATACTTTTGGTTAGCGTTGGTGTGGTTATGGTGTATAGTGCCAGCAAGTATTCGGCAGGGCTTAGGGGCAATCAATATTTTTATATGACCAAGCAGTTGGTTGGGGCAATACTGGGGCTTGGTGCTATGATAGGCACATCACTTATTAATCATAAGATTTACAAAAAGTTTTATATTGTGGCATATATTATCGGTGTGGTATTACTTGCATTGTTGTTTATTCCAGGACTTGCCAAAACCAGTTTCGGTGCAACAAGGTGGATTAATCTAGGATTTTTTACAATTCAACCTAGTGAAATTGCTAAATTTTGCCTTGTGCTTTTTTTAAGCGTAGCATTAACTAAAGGCAAGGATATCAACAAACCTAGCAAATTACTTACCATTTTAGGTGCGGGTGCATTGTATTGCGTGTTAATTATGCTAGAGCCTAATATGTCAATTACAATTTGCGTAGGGCTTACACTTGTAGTAATGCTGTTTATAGGCGGACTTAATCTTAAGACATTTGCAATAGGTGCTGTCCCTATCATTTTACTAGGGGTAGGGCTAGTTATGTTAGAGCCATATCGTATGAAACGAATAGTTGCATTTATTGACCCTTGGCAAAATCCGTTAGAAGAAGGCTATCAACTAATTCAATCACTTTATGCAATATCAAGTGGCGGATTATTTGGCGTAGGGCTAGGCAACAGCCGTCAAGCACAATTATTTTTACCATTTGCCGAAAGTGATTTTATATTTTCCATAATTTGTGAAGAACTTGGCTTTGTGGGTGGAATACTTATTCTTTTAACCTATCTAATTCTCATAATTACAATTATCAAAGTAGGTATTAAGGCAAAGGACAATTATTCACGCTTTCTTTGTATAGGTATTGCCTGCGTATTAGGTATTCAAACAATGCTTAACATCTGCGTTGTATCTGGCTTAATCCCGCCAACAGGTTTACCACTTCCGTTTATCTCTGCTGGGTCAACTTCAATAGTAGTTTTCATGAGTGCAATAGGGATTGTGTTGAATGTAGATAGGCAGAGTAGAAAGAATAGCATTTGATAAAATAGAGCATAAAAATATGTTCTATTTTTTATTATTTTTAACGCAAAATTTAAATGTTTCATATACTGGAATATGAATACATATAACGATAAATTTATAATAGTGGGTGGCAACCAATTGAATGGTGAGGTTACTATCCAAACAAGTAAAAATGCAGTATTGCCAATACTGGCGGGTAGTATATTATGTGACAAGCCACTACTAATAAAAAACGTACCAAACATATTAGATGTAAACAATATGTTTAATATTTTGCGTGATTTAGGTGTTAAATTAGATTATATTGATAATGATTGTTTTATAGATGCTAGTAATGTTGCAAGTGTTACACTTAATCAAGATTTGTGCAAAACATTAAGGTCTTCAATATTTTTGCTTGGGCCATTGCTTGCAAGATTTAAAAAAGCGATTATATCTTATCCAGGGGGGTGTGATATAGGCAATCGGCCTATTGATTTACATATTAGCGGACTTCAAAAGTTAGGGGTAAAAATAACCAATCGTCATAGCCTTATATATTGTGACGCTAGGGATATGAAAAGTGGTGAAGTACAACTGGATTTTCCTAGTGTTGGTGCTACCGAAAATCTTATGATGAGTGCAATATTTTTAAAGGGAACAACGCGTCTTATTAATGTTGCTAAAGAACCAGAGATTATTGACCTACAAAATTTTTTAAATAGTATGGGTGCGTCTATTTCGGGTGCTGGTACACCTGAAATTACAATTAATGGTGTGGATAAACTACATAGTACACAATATACGCCGATAAATGATAGGATTGTAGAAGGAACTTTGATGATAGCAACAGCAATTACTGGTGGAAAAGTTACGTTAAAAAACACAAATTTTAAAAATAATCAAAGTTTAATTGCAAAACTTTCGTCAGTTGGTTGCCAAATCGATACAAAAAATGATATAATACATATAACTTCAAAAGGACGGCTTCCATCTATCGATTTAATTGATACTCAAGTATATCCAGGATTTCCCACTGATATGCAGGCACAAATGATGGCGTTGCAAACAATTAGCGATGGCGTAAGCGTGATTTGCGAAAACGTGTTTGAAAATCGCTATAAGCACGCCAAGGAACTAATTAAAATGGGTGCAAATATAATTTTGCGTGACCGAGTGGCTGTTGTAAAAGGTGTTGCGGAACTGGCTGGAGCACCAGTTGATGCTACCGATTTGCGTGCGGGTGCAGGGCTTGTACTTGCAGGACTTAAGGCAAACGGATACACAACAATTAACAATGTTTATCATATCGATAGAGGGTACGAAAATTTTGAAAATATACTAACCAGTTTAGGTGCGGATATCAAACGAATATGACAAAACGAGCGGTTATAATTACATCAAGCGTGCTTGTAGCAATACTAATAGCAATCACCATTTTATTTGGTGTGGTTTTTCGTGTGCGTGATATTAGGCTTAAGTTTGATGAAAACTTTTGTTATCAAAACCAAATTGATGAGATTATATCTGCAAGTAAATTAAAAAAGAATTCTAGCATTTTCAAACTAGATCGAGATAAGATTAGTAATAATATTGAAAAAGCGTATCCTTATGCTAGAGTTAGTGTAAATTTAGATAGTTTAACAAGTGTGAAAATCGTGCTTTCTAATCGCGAACCAATGTATTATTTTGTCCAAGAAAATGTTTATTATATTTTAGATGAAGATTGCAAGATACTTGAAATTACAACTGATGAAAACAAGGCAAATCCCTATATATTGCTAGATAATGTATTTAGTGTGACTGAACAAACTGAGGTGGGAGAATTTTTAGATAACAAATACACTGATACTTGTACTAATTTGTATAAAACTTTATATTTATATGTTGGTGAAGATATGGATAATGATGGGGTGCTTGACAAACAAAATATTACTCGCCAAGATATTTTAGAGGTTATTAGAAATGTTAAATTTGTTTCAGAAAATGAACTGTACGGGAAAAAAGATAAGTTAATTATTACTACAGACGCTTCTAATGGTTATGGTGTGAAAATAACAATTATAGAACCTCAAAAAGATTTGGATTACAAAATTAATAGTGCTTTTTCAGCATTTAGAGCGTTGCAACGTCAAGACAAATTAGAAGGCACTAATTTAATTCAAAGCGGTTCAATTAATATTATATATCAATATGACAACAATGGTAATGTTAGTGTTGTATGTGAATATAGGGCTTAAATTTTGGCAAAATTTTAGTAAAACCACGTTAAAAATATTAAATTTATATTAAAAATATAAAAAATTATGTTAAAAAGGCAAAAAGTATTTGACTTGCCTTTTTTAAATGTATTATAATATAATTATATATTAAGGGTGGGGTTATGAAGAATTTGACCTATATTCTAGATATTGGTTCTTCAAAGATTAGTTTAGTCGTTTGTGAAGTCAAAAAGGGTAAGTCAGTTATATTAACAAATGTAACTGGTTTTTATGATGGCTTTATGGATGGCGAATTTTTTTCGACCGAACAATTAGAACAAGTTATAGCAGATTTAGTAAATCAAATAAGCGATAGATTTAAACATCCTATAACACATATCCACGTTGGCGTACCTAGTGAATTTTGTGCTTGTGTATGTAAACGTATTACGCGTAATTTTGTTCCAAGTAAAAAAATTACAGATGAAGATGTTGAGCAATTATTTGATGGGCTAAATGATTTTAAAGAAAGTAAGGATTATACTATTACAAGTTTTAGTCCTCTTCAATATGAATTAGACGGTGCGGTGTCAGCCGGATTAACTAATCAACGTATAAGTCAATTAGTTATGGATTGTAGTTATGTGTTGGTAAAAAATAGTTTTATTGAATTGATGCAAAAACTATTAAATAATTGCAATATTAATGAAATTGATTTTATAGCAACCGCACTTGCTCAAGCACAATTTGCAAGGAAAGAAGTAGGAGACAAACTACAACCTATAGCAATTGTAGATGTTGGGCATATTACAACCAGTGTAGCAGTTGGTAAAGGTGATGGATTAATGATGCTTAGTTCATTTTCATTAGGCGGTGGTCATATTACGGCCGACTTAATGCAAGTTAACAATTTAAATTATGCCGATGCTGATGCTATTAAGCGTAAGGTGGCACTTACAATACAAACTAAAAAAGATGAAAAATATATAACATATGTTAACAATAAGCCAATAAAGGCGTTGATAGGTATTACAAACGATATTGTTAATGCAAGGGTTGAAAATATAGTTAATGTAATACATAAAGTTTTGTCAGTTAGTGATGCGTTTAAGGATATTCCTATATATCTAACGGGTGATGGATTGTGTAATTTTAGAGGAGTGATAAATATATTTGAAGCGGTTACTAATCGTAGTGTTCAAATATTAAAAAGTAAGTTACATAATGGCGAAGATAAATATCAAACATCAAAGATAAGTTTGGCTAATATTATAGGGGATTTAAAGTAGGAGGTTTTTATGGAAAATTATTACAATAATGTATGTAACATCAAGGTTATAGGTGTTGGTGGCGGTGGAAATAATGCCGTTAATCGTATGATAGAGGCAGGTATTACTAGTGCATACTTTGTATCTGTCAATACTGACCAGCAAGTTCTTAATATGAGTAAGGCGGACAAGACTATTACTATTGGTCGCAAGGTTACACGAGGGCTTGGTGCGGGTGCTAAACCAGAAGTAGGTCATAGTGCAGCGGAAGAAAGCGAACAAGAAATTAGAGAAATGTTAGAGGGCAGTAACCTTGTATTTGTTACCTGCGGTTTAGGTGGCGGAACAGGTTCTGGTGCTGCACCAGTTATTGCACGTATTGCAAAGGAAATGGGTATACTTACTGTAGGTGTGGTTACAAAACCTTTTGCTTTTGAAGGTCGTATTCGTCAAGCCAATGCTGAAAAAGGTTTGGCAGAGTTGAAAAAGTATGTTGATACTCTTGTAATTATTCCTAACGATAAATTGTTAAAGATTTTAAAACGCGACATTTCCTTAATGGACGCATTTAGATATGCAGATGATGTACTTCGTCAAGGTATCCAAGGCGTAAGCGAGTTGATTGTAAAACCAAGTCTTATCAACCTAGACTTTGCCGACGTTAATACTATTATGAAGGACAAGGGTCTTGCTCATATGGGTATAGGTAAAGGTCGTGGCGAGTACAAGACAATGGAAGCCGTACGTCAAGCAGTTACTAGTCAATTACTAGAAACTTCAATCGAAGGTGCAACAGGAATACTTATCAATATCACAGGTGGACGTGATTTATCTCTTGCTGAAATTTATGAGGCAGTAGATATTGTTCGTGAAGTAGTAGATGACGAATGTAATATTATATTTGGTGCTACTATTGATGAAAATATGAAGGGTGAGGTTCAAGTAACAGTTATTGCTACTGGTTTTGACCAAAAGGACCAACCTAAACAAGTTGCCGAACCATCAATGCCTCAAAACACATTTAGTTCAGTCCAACCTCAAAATATTCAACAATCTCAAGATGATGACGAAGATGAAGATTACGATGAAGATGTTGATGACGACTATGATGAAGACGATGATGAAGAAGTGGAAGAAGCAACTCAAGTAGAAGACATATCATTTAACTCTAAAATTGACCTAGGTGATACATCAATTCCTCCATTCCTACGAAAGTTAAAGAAGTAGAATAACTTATTATTGGGGAGATAATTATATTTTTACACTATAAATATCAATTTTATAAAAATTGTTGACAACGTGAATTAAATATGTTATATTAAATACGTGCAATAAAGCATGTATTTTTTATGCTTAATTGTATGTTTCAAAAATAAGCACCTACAAATATTCATTGTCGGTTGCCCGTAGTTTAATGCATATATGCTTGCTAAAAATTGCATTAGATAGTGGGTCGACAAGGGAGTTGACTTTGTGGGGAAGACTAAAAACAAGGAGGAAAAAAATGTCTGTTATTTCAATGAAACAATTACTTGAAGCCGGCGTTCATTTTGGTCACCAAACACGTAAATGGAACCCAAAGATGAAGAAATATATCTTCACAGACCGTAACGGCATTCACATCATCAATCTTGAGGACACATCTAAGCAAATCGATAAGGCTTATATGTTTATCAAGGAAAAGGCAGCTAGTGGTGCTAACGTATTATTTGTTGGTACTAAGAAACAAGCGTCAGAGACCGCTATGCAAGAAGCTGAACGTGCTGGAATGTACTATGTAAATAGTCGTTGGTTAGGTGGTACACTTACTAACTTTAGCACAATCCGTACTCGTATCGAACGTATGAACAAGATTAACAGTATGGAACAAATGGGTGACTTTGAGTTGCTACCTAAAAAGGAAGTTGTTAAACTTAAGAACGAACGTGACAAATTACAAGTTAATTTGTTAGGTATTAAGGATATGACTACACTTCCAGGTCTTATCATTATGGTAGACCCTAAAACTGAACACATCTGTGTTAAGGAAGCTAAGCGTCTTGGTATCCCAGTTGTTGGTATTGTTGATACTAACTGTGACCCTGAAGATGTTGATGTATGTATTCCAGCTAATGACGATGCTATTCGTTCAGTTAAGTTAATTCTTAACGCTTTGGCTGATGCTATTATCGAAGGTCGTGACGGTGTTACTCTTCGTGATATGAATGCTAGTGATGAAGAAGTTTCTATGGACGCAGTTGTTAAATCAACTGTAACTAACAAGATTGCTGATGAAAAAGAACAACCAGCAGAACAAGTTGAAGAAAATAAATAATAGGGGAGAAAATTTTTATGGAAATTACCGCAAAAATGGTTGCTGACCTACGTCAAATGACTGGTGTTGGCATGATGGAATGTAAAAAAGCTTTGACTGAAGCTAACGGAAACGTTGACGCAGCTATTAAGATTTTAAATAAAAACAGTGCAAAGAAAGTTGAAAAGAAGGCTGGACGTATTGCTGCTGAAGGTACAATGGGTATTTATGACCACATGAACCTACATCAAAAAGTTGCAATGGTTGAAGTTAACACTGAAACTGACTTTGCTGCTAAAAATCCAAAGTTGTTAGAAGCTGCTAAAGATTTTGCTATGCAAGTAGTTGCTACTAATCCTCTTGCTGTTAGCCCAGCAGATTTAAGTGCTGCTTATATTGCAGAACAAAAGGAAATCTTTGTTGCTCAACTTAAAAATGACCCTAAAAATGCTAACAAGCCTGAAGCTGTTTTGGAAAAAATTATCGAAGGCAAGTTAAATAAGCATTATGAAGAAGTTTGTTTATTGAATCAACCATTCATTAAAGACCCAGACAAGAAAGTTCAAGATATTATCAACGAATTAACTCTTGTTATCGGCGAAAAAATTACAATTCGTAGATTTATTCGTTGGGAAGTTGGTGAAGGTATCGAAAAACGTAAAGACGATTTCGCTGCTGAAGTTGCTGCTCAAGCAAACGGAAACTTTTAATTAGTTTTATGACATTTAAAAAGTATATGTTGGTTGGACATATACTTTTTTTTTGTTTTGTTAAATTTGTTTTTAAAATAGATTAAAATCTTTTGATTAATTTATTAATTTATGCTAATATATAAAGACATAAAGGGGAAATATGAAAAAGGGTATATCTTTTTATTGGGGATTTGAACAAAATATTGAATATAGAGCAAAACTCTTAAGCGAAATAGGCTTTGATTGTGTTATTACTAATGCGGATAAAAAATTTAATAAACAAAATGGAAATATAAAACAACAAATTAAATTATTTAATAAATATAATTTAGAATTATCTAGTTTACATATGCGATATAATCCACAAGATTTGCCATATTTTTGGACTAAATCACTAAAGGGTAAGGCACTAGAAAGAGATTTGATTAAAGATGTAAAATTAGCACATAAATATGGTGTAAAAAATGTGGTTGTGCACGTAAAAGGAATACCTGCTACAATAGGTATTTATAGATTAAATAGAGTATTAAAAGTATGTGAAAGATATAATATAAATATTGCTATTGAAAATACCGAAAATCTCGCTTGTTTTTATTATGTTTTTGACAATATTAAACATAACAATTTGAAATTTTGCTATGACGCAGGTCACGCTAATTGTTTTCACCCAGAAATTGATTTTTTAAAGGATTTTGGGAATAGCCTTGTATGCTTACATCTTCACGATAATATGGGCAAAAACGATTACCATACACTTAATAAATATGGTTCTATAAATTGGGATAAACTAGCACAACAATTAGCTGAAATTAATTTTAATGGCAGTTTAGATTATGAAACTCTTATGGTGGTAAAAGGCAATGAAACTATACAAGAAGTTGCTAAAGAAGTCTATGAGCAAGCCTGTGAATTGGATAATTTGATTAGAAAATATAAAAGTAAAATAAAAAACAGGCAATGATTTGCCTATTTTTTGTTAACCAAATATTTTGCAAAAGCCGTTGTTGAGGCTTTAAATTCTTCTTCATCATTAGTAAGATTTACACCATTGTTCTGACACCAAGTTTTAATAAATATATTTGAATCCAAACGAGAATATAAACTATTGCTTATATAATCAATATCCTCTTCATTGTTTGAGTTTTTAATTATTTCGCCAGTAGAACTGTTAATGTAGGTAGGGAAGGCAACTTTTAATACATCTATTTTACGTTGTGCTGAGGTTAATCCTAAATAATATTGTTTAAATACATTAGATATAGATTTTTGTTCAACATTATTATAAATATTTGCTATATTTAATGCATCAATGTCGGCATATAGGTCTTGGTCGCCAAAACTACTTTCGCTACCGCCTAAACCAAGCAATCTATCTGCTTCGCTTTGAAGTTGGTATCCAGCCAAGTCTTTATCTTTAAGTTGTTTTACTAGTTGACATATATCGCCACCCCAGCCAACCATATCGTTAGTTGAATTATTATTTAATCCGTATTTCAATGCTACGTTAATAATTGCCATAAGGTGAACAAAATCTACGTCTTGATTTAAATTGGGGATTGTAAAACTATCTAAAGATTGTAAAGATGCTAAATCAAATTCATCTTGATTATCTGTCACATATTTTGAAAAATTACTCTCTAATTTTCCGCCAAATACGTTCCATTGACTACTTGAATAACGCGATTGTCTAATATATTGTAATACTCTTATTTGTGGGTCGTTTGCGGAATTATTATCAAAACTATATTGTATAGATATTTGTTCTAGTTTCTTGATTTTAGCAATTAAATTATTGAATTCTATCATAGTATCATCAAGTAAAGTATTATTATTCCAACTTAACTTAATATTAGTGCTGTTGGTAATAAGTTGTCCAACATATAGGTTAGAGTAATAATCATTTGTAATATAAGTTCGATAAGAAGTTGCCGAATAATTGCCAACATTATCAACGCCTTTAAATTTGGTGTTTATAGGCACTATTTGAGGTTCTACTTGAGGTAAACCTTGAACATTATCAAGGTTTTCGTACGAAAGTAGGCAAGTATAAGATTCCTTATAATTATTACCACATGTGCAACTATGTAATGTGTATCCTAAATCGGTTTGAGTTGGGTCAATTATTGAAGTTGTATATTCGTGAGTGTGTGGGATAATAGGGGTTTCGTCACGAAAAACAGAAGAGCAACCAGACATTATGATTGCTCCAGATATTAATAAAATCCCTAAAGATTTTAAAAATTTTGATTTCATTATTACCCCTTATATATAATTAATTCATTTCAATATGCATTTGTTTAGCACAAGCAATTGCTAGTGGTATCATATGATGGCGAGTGTTAAGTGTGTAGTTTCGAAGGTGTCTAGGGTCCCAGTAGTCGCTATCAAGGTTGTCGGCAGAATAAAATAATTGTCCAAAATTAACTTTTCTAAATCTTGCCACAGCAATCATTGCTGAACATTCCATATCAACCACTCTACAGCCCATTTCGCGTCTACGTTTAACTTTTGATGTTGTTTCACGATAAAACGCATCATTTGTCCAAGTTTTTGTTTTGATATAACTATATTCACGTTGTTTTAATACTTTTTCTAGTATTTTAACCACACGTGCATTCATACGTATTTCATCATTTTTAGGATAGTAGTGATAACTAGTGCCTTCGTCCCTAACTGCTTCGTGCGGGATAATAATTGAAAATTCCTCAATATGATTATCCAAGCAACCACAAGAACCAATCAAAACTAAATTTTTAATGCCTAAAGCAATCATTTCCTCGTATTGTAATACACAAGCAGGTGCGCCAATCATTGATTGATATACTGCAATATCTACACCATCTTCATTGATAACGTAAATAGGGTATGTTCCCGAACTATGTGCAAGTTCTGCAATCTTTTTAGGGTGATAAAGGTCTATAAATTTGTGCATTAATGCCTTTGAAAAAAATGATACTGCAGTACTTGGGAAGTTTTTAATTTCTTTTTTAATAGAACTTTTAGGTTCTACAATTGCGTGAGGCTCGTTGTCAAATTCTAACCTCATAAAATCTCCTAATATACATAGTATATTAAAAAAAACAAAAAATAGCAAATAAATTTTATTAATATTTTATTAAATTTATAAAATACTTGATAATATGTAAGACTTTTATATAAATATATAATTCTTAAAGAAATTTTAATAAATCCATTGACAATTGTGTTCGGTTATGATAAAATAAACCCGTAGTACCACGTTGAACGGGTTATAAATGAATAATTTAGGTTATTCTACCCTAAAAGTGAGTCTTCGAAAATAAGAAGGAGGTAACTAAAATGTACGCAATAGCACTTATCGCTGGTAAGCAATATAAGGTTAGTGTTGGTGATGTTGTAAGAGTTGATCGTTTGGCTGATGAAATCGGTGCTAACGTTGAATTCCCAGTTCTTATGACTGCTGACGAAAACAATATTGTTGCTGGTAATCCAGTTGTTAAAGATGTTGTGGTTAAAGCAAAAGTTCAATCACACACTTTGGGTAATAAAATTGTTGTGTTCAAGTACAAGGCTAAGAAAAATGAGCGTAAGAAAAGAGGACACAGACAAGCATATACTAACATTGTAATTGAAAGTATAGGTTAATTATATGATAAAAATCATTATTGAAAGGGAAGATGACGATAGAATCAAGTCTATCAGTAGTACAGGTCATTCAGGCTATGCCGATAGTGGCAGTGATATCGTGTGTGCAAGTGTGTCAGTTTTGCTTCAAAATGCCGAAAAGACGTTTGAAGATATATTAGATGTTGATACATTTTATACAATTGATGAAAATAAGCCTAGTTTATCTATAACTTTGCCTAGTTTAACGGGCGAAAAGTTAAAGATGGCTGACCTTATAATGAAATCTACTGTAAACGGATTATATGATTTGGCGGACACCTTTCCAAAGTATATTAATATAAAGGAGAAACGAAAATGAAAATATTAGTTCAATTGTTCGCCCACAAGAAGGGTGGCGGTAGCACTAAGAACGGAAGAGATAGTAATAGTAAACGTCTTGGTGTGAAACGTGCTGATGGTCAATTCGTATTGGCTGGTAACATTATCGTTCGCCAAAGAGGAACAAGAATTTATCCAGGTGCAAATGTTGGTTTGGGTAAGGATTATACATTGTTTGCTTTAACAGACGGAGTTGTTAAGTTTGGTCGTGACGGTCGTGGTAGAAAGTGCGTAACTATTCAACCAAAAATCTAATTTGGCTAAAACAACATAGTTGGTTTAGTATATGTACAAAAGAAAAATTACATATTATACTAAAGCATTTAAAACACAAAAGAAAAACTAAAGATAAAAACCACCTTGAAATATAGGTGGTTTTTGTTGACAAAAAAAAATAGATATGTTAAAATAAATATAATAAAAGGAGAATTTACATATGAATAAATATTTGTATACTATTAAAATGCGTCCAAAATCTCATCAAGAGTATGTTGATAAGATAAGTATGGAAGATGTAGATAAGTTGGCTAGACTTGCTGCGAGTTTAGAATATAATCCCAAAGAAGAGGATCGCACTGGGTTTTCAAGAATATCTCAAGCACATGAAAAGAGAGAGGCGTTAAGATTATTCTTTGAAAATAATAATCAACATGAATTATATTCAACTTATGCTGATTTTAACAGTGCGGTACGAAGCACTGCGGAAGCGGCGTTGCTTATGAATATTGATTTGTGCTTGTTAGAAAAAGTGTTTAGAGAATATGGTATTGAGTCAAAAGATGTAAAAGCGTATAACAAAATTGTTAAAATGCTTGATGAGCATTTAACTCGTTGTGAAGAAACATATTATCAAGAAGATGAAAATTTATTATCGAAATAAAATATTTAAAAGTCTATTAGTCAATTATGATTAATAGATTTTTTTATTGTTAAATATCTTGAAAATATACTTTGTTTATGATATAATCATGAAGTTTTATAAAAAATTAAAAAATTTTTGTAAAAGTTTAGGAAAAAGAGTTTTGTTGTGGTATTAAGTAATTAAGAAGATAAAACAAATTAAAAGGTGCAAATGATAAATAGAGGATTTAGTCAAGCGTTTTTGGACGAAGTAATTGCTAAAAATGATATTGTGTCTGTTATTTCCAAATATATTACATTGACTAGGCGTGGTAGTAACTACTGGGCGTGTTGTCCATTTCATATGGAAAAGACCCCATCAATGTCAATTAAGGAAGACAGGCAGTTTTTTAAGTGCTTTGGCTGTGGCGAAAGTGGTAATGTAATTAACTTTGTACGCAAGATTGAAAGTGTGGATTTTGTTAAGGCGGTTGAAATTTTGGCTAAAAATGCAGGTATGCAAATGCCAGAGTATCAAGATAGTGATGAAATGCGTAAGAAAAAGGAAAAACGTGACCGAATTCTATCTATACTTAATGCTACTAGCGAGTACTATATATCTAACTTGAATAAGGTTGAGGCCAATAAGCATATTGATTATATCCGCAAACGTGGATTAAGTGATGAAATGGTAACTAAATTTAAGATTGGTGCATCGCTTGATTATTATGGGCTTATCAAACATCTTAAAGGGCTTAAATATCGCGAAGAAGATATGATAGATGCTGGTGTGGCTGGTCGTGGTGAAAACGGACAAGTTTATGATTTTTATGGCGGAAGATTAATATTTCCTATTGTTAATGGGCTTGGCGAAGTTGTTGGCTTTAGTGGACGTGATTTAAGTAATGACCCACAACGTGCAAAATATAAAAATACCCCTCAAACTCTAGTATTTAACAAAAGTCAACTAATATATGGTTATTATTTTTTAAGAGAACTAAAAAAGCAAAAGATGCTTGATACAATTGTGCTTGTGGAAGGTCAAATGGACGTAATTGCCTGTCATCAAGCGGGTGTTAATAGTGCTATTGGTGTTATGGGTACGGCTCTTACATCTAATCATGCAAGAGATTTGGCGTATTTGTGTAAAAATGTTATAGTTTGTCTTGATGGTGATGGTGCGGGTGAAACTGCAACGTATAAGGCAATTAATACATTAAAAGACGCCAATATGGACGTAAAAGTAGTTAGATTAAGTAAGGCTAAAGACCCTGATGAATATATTAAAAAATTTGGTACAGATGCTTTTGTGGACGAACTATTTAATGCTATTGATTGTATTGAATTTATACTAATAGATTTGGCTAAAAAATATGATTTAAACAAAAAAGATGAAAAAAATAAATATATCAATGATGCGCTAGAGTATTTATCAAAACTATCTACATCTTATGAGCAGGAAATATACTTGCCAGTGTTAAAGGAAATTGTAAAAGTTCCTGTAGATGCACTGCGAAATTCACTTCACGGTTCAAGGATTGATTACAAAAAAGATGAAGTTTTGGAAGATAC
>JAZSRW010000125.1:0-2271 GCA_045538675.1 Candidatus Onthoplasma sp.
TCAAACTATTTAAAAAAATTTTTAATTAAATTATTTTTAAAGTTTTTTGCTTTATTTGTTGACAAGAAGAAAATCTTTTGCTATACTAACAATGTTGTCAATATGTTGATAAACACCTCAATCCTATCGTTAAGGTTATAAAGCCAACAATTAACGGCAACAATAATATATATTAAATAATTCGATGGAGAGTTACTCAAGAGGTCGAAGAGGCGCCCCTGCTAAGGGTGTAGGCGTCGAAAGGCGCGCGAGGGTTCAAATCCCTCACTCTCCGCCAATCATAACCTAATCCGAACACTATAGTTTTGATTGGGTTTGTTTTTTTATTTTGATTCGGGATTTGACCCATAAAGGGTTCAGACTGTCGCCCCTCACTATCCTCCAAAACCACCACATCTAGTTGTGTTTTTTATTTTATGCCACAATATGTGTAAATAAAATATTACAAATAAAAAATTAGCACATATCAATATAAAATAGTATATAAAAAATCAAAAAGTGAGAATAAATTACCCTCACTTTTATTGTTATAGTAATGGTGAAAAGATTTTAACCAAAATATAAACAAATTTTGACATCAATCTACGCTTTGGCTTGTCGTTGCTAGTTTGCTCTGATTGATTCATTGTGTCAATGAAATCTTGTTTCATATCTAGTATAACTTTATCATTATAAATCCAAACACCGTTTTCAAAATTATGTGCCAAACTTCGATAGTCCAGATTCATTGTTCCAATAATCGCACACTTATCATCTGCAATATACAATTTTGCATGAATAAATCCTGGCGTATATTCATAAATCTTAACACCCGATTTTGCAAGTTGATGACAAACACTTTTTGTCATACCATAAACTATTTTTTTATCTGGAATATGTGGTATTATAATTCTAACATCAACCCCTCTTATTGCAGTATTCTCAATCGCACGCATAAGTTCGTTATCCACAATCACATAAGGCGTAGTTATATATACATATTTTTTTGCTTGATTTAGTAGATTCATAATCGCCATTTTAGAAACAGAAAAATCATTTAATGGTCTTGGTGCATCGCCAAATGGAATAACATAATTATAGGTATTAATAGTTGAAGATACGACATAATACTTACTAAAATCAATATTTAATTCCTTTTTTGAATTTAAAGAATAATCCATAAAAAACAATTTAGTTAATTCATTAACAGCCTCACCTTCAAGTTTAATTCCACTATCCTTCCAATAACCAAATTTAGTAACTTTATTTATATATTCATCTGCAATGTTTATTCCACCCGTAAATCCAACTTTACCATCAACAACCAAAATTTTTCTATGGCTTCGGTTGTTAAATTCGCCACTTGCCTGCCCTTTTAACTTTGAAAATATGATAGTTTGAATATTATATTTTTTTGTTAAGGTTTTAAAATAGTTTCCCGGTAATGTACCCATACACCCAATATCGTCATAAATCACCTTAACCTCAACACCATTTTGTGCTTTTTCTTTTAATATCTCTAAAATTGAATTCCAAAACTCACCATCTTCTATAATAAAGTATTCTAGAAAAATAAATTTTTCCGCTTTTTTTATTTCCTCTAAAATTGATTTGTGCATTTGTTGACCAATAGAAAAATACTCAATCTTTGAATTCTTGTATAAATGTGAATATGCTGTTTTACATAATGATTTTGCTTGTGTTAAAATCAAGTCATCTTGTTGATATAATTCATTAAAGTTGATATCGTCGTTATATAAATAACTTTTTTGTACCCCTTCTAATCTTTTTACTGATTTTTTGGGCAACTTTCTTTTATAAAATATTAAATAAATCATTAGCCCGCCTAACGGAATCATAACCACCACAAACAACCAAACTAATTTGTAATCAGGGTTATTATTTGATACCATTATAGCCACGATTACACCTATTTGTGTTACCACAAGAGCAGCATAAAAATATGGCACAAAGATTGCCAACGCAATCACAACTCCAATGATAGATAAAACTTCCAATATTGTTATAAGAATTGCGATAATATATCTAGTAGGAATATAATTAATTTCTTTATCTACCAACTTACCCTTTTCATAAATTTTAATATTCTTTTTCATCTGCAAACTCCTATTAAATTTTAATCTACCACTTTATCATCTGCATTTTTGTTTAATTCTTTTAATCTTTTATTTGCTTTAATAATCATAAATACGCCAAGAACCAAAATAATTGCACTAACCCCTGCACCTGTTAAAGCGTTAGCAAATCCTAAATTATGTTCAGGTGCAAAGG
>JAZSRW010000156.1:0-2655 GCA_045538675.1 Candidatus Onthoplasma sp.
TTGGCCACCGACTTGATAAAAGAATCAACTGGTTAAAACAACTTATTGATGAAAATAAGGATTTAAGCAGTAAAGAATTTACTGAAACTATCAAAATGGATATGTTTAATAGCGAAATTTATGCTCAAACACCTAACGGAAAGATTATTAAATTTCCAGTAGGTTCTAATTGTATCGACTTTGCGTATGCAGTTCATACAAATATTGGTAATCGATGTGTGGGTGCTAAAATCAATGGCAAATTTGTGCCACTTACTACCGAATTAAAAAATGGTGACGTGTGTGAAATATTGCTTGGTGGCGAAAATAAAGGTCCGTCAAGAGACTGGCTAAAAATAGTTAAAACAAGTTCGGCTAGAACAAAGATTAATAGTTATTTCAAAAAGCAATTTGTAGAAAACAATATCCGCCTAGGTAAATCGATGTTTGAAACTAGTGCAAAGAACAATCAAGTAAGTGTAAACACCTTGCTTGAAAGTGAAAAATTGAGTTCTACATTAAGTAAATATTCGTTAAATGATATTGACGAAATGTATGCAATGATAGGTGCAGGCACGCTTAATAGCGATAGCATAGTAAAACGACTAATGCCTCAAGAAAAGGTAGAAAAACCTATAAACTACAAGCCCATTAAGGTTAGTGGTAATGTGCTTGTAGACAACAGCCGTGGTATGATGACAAGATTTGCAAAGTGTTGTTTACCTATACCGGGTGATGATATTATAGGATTTGTGTCTCAAGGTAGAGGTGTTACCGTTCACCGCAAGGATTGTATTAATGTAAAAACACTTGACAGCAATCGCTTTATTCCAGTTAGTTGGGACGAAGACAAGCACGCTAATTATCTTGCACGTATTATTGTGGCAGGAGATAATAGCATATTGCCTCAAATTAGCAATTTGCTTGATAAAATGAGTGTTAAGATTAATGCATTAGAAATTAATCCAACCAACCTCAACGAATATATGCTAACACTTAGTTTAAAATCAAATGATGAACTTAATAAAGTAATAACAAAAATACGACAAATTAATAAAGTAAGTTCAGTAGAACGTGCATAAAAAACAACCTCTCAAAATAATGAGAGGTTGTTTTAATGATTAATGAAAAATGAAGAATGAATAGTTTATGATAGATTATAAGCACTCAATAATATTTTCATAAGTAATGAAAGTAGCAAACAGATATTTTCATACTTTAATATTTCATTAAATTTTGTTCACGTATAGCAAGTTCGCACGCTTCCATATCTAATTTTTGTTGCTTAATTTCATAGCGGTTTTTATCTTGCATTAGTTTCATAAGCTGAAGATATTTAACATCTTTATCTTTAGGTGATTTAGTTAAATCAACAACTAAATCCTCGTCATCATTAAAATAGTCTAATATTGTATCTTCAAACGAATTTCTATTATATTCTTCGCCTAAATCAGTGTGACTTTTAATAGATTTTTGGATTAAACGTTCTTTTTCGCGTTGATTTAAAACTACTTGTTTACGTAAACTCTTAATGTGGTGATCGATATTATCTACTGCTAGGAACAGTCTTTTATTTTCATTTTCCTTAGATATAATGAAATGAACATATTTATTAGAAGTAATCCATGATGGTATGTTAAAATATTCTAATTGATTGCAAAAGTCACTATGGTATGATATTTCAAGAATATATGTGCCTTTAGGTAAATTGGCATATAAATAAAAAATGTCATTTATTGTATTAAGTCTACGATGAATATTTTGAGTTTGGTCATTAATATCACTATTAATATATTTTATTTCTTCATCTGTAAATTGAATATTATCCATAAATGTCTCCTTAAATTGAGCCTATTATATCATAAATTTTAATTTTGTCAATAGGGGATTTATAAAAAGAGTACGAAAAAAGAGGACGCGAGATAATTTCGTCCTCTTTAAGTCATCCGAAAAGGATGAAAGCATTTAGGTGGCAGTTTGGTCTATAAGCCGAGTTCTGTATTTGATGGTCATCTATCTAAATTAATCGTTACCGTATCAATTTTAGCGGTATTTTTGAAAAACTTAGCGAGCAACTAATATGTTTTTCTTAACCTTGCTTCGGGTGGGGTTTACATGGACCACATCTGTCGCCAGATATGCGGTGAGCTCTTGCCTCGCCTTTTCATCCTTACAATACCACTCAGGGGTATAGCGGTATATTTCTGTTGCACTTTCCTTCTAGTTGCCTAGACTGGTAATTAGCCAGCACCCTGCTCTGTGAAGCTCGGACTTTCCTCACGATAGCCATTACAACTATCCTGCGACCATCTGACCAAGCTGACGCTATAATAATACCATATATTTTAGATTTGTCAATACCCTTTTCCAAAATTTTTTAAAAATTTTTATAAGATATTCAATAAACCCCTTATTTTAAGCATAATTTAATCAAAAAAATTTTCAATCTAGCGTGTAAAATTGTTAGATTCATTGTCTAGGTATACCATAATTAATCTTTTAAATTAATATAAAGTAATATTTTATCGTATTTTAGTTAAAAATACTTTAAATCTTTTGACAAAATAATACAAAACTGATAAAATATATATAACTATATATATTTATTGCATTTAAAACGTTAAAATATAATACTTAAAGGGGATAAACTGATGAAATTTACAAAAAAATTAATTT
>JAZSRW010000160.1:0-2679 GCA_045538675.1 Candidatus Onthoplasma sp.
AAATTAATGGTTTCATAATTTTTTAAATATAATTGAATAAGGTTGGAAAAAAATCTATACACACAAGTGCTAGCAAATCCTTTTTGTGCGTCAATATAAGTACAAATATCATATTTGTCAAATACTTGTTTAATTAGGTCAACATAATTGTTTAGATTGTATACTGCAATACCAAATTCGCGATATCTAGCACCATTTAAAACTTTTTTACGTATATCTCTAGCCACAAATTCTAATTCGTCTATGATGTTTTGTGCTTGATATAATCTAATTGTATCTGGCTGAGTGCTAAAATTAAGATTGTTAAAAGCAAACAAATTGCTTGTTAGATATTTATGTAAATTATCGTCATTGTAAGGATAGTCTATAATATTTTCTTTTGCACCTAATTTGCGACAAAGAGCGATTAGTCGATAAAACACGTCTTGATAATATATATTTTTGTTGAAATTGTTAGAAGTATAAGTATTAACGTATACGCCTTTACTAACAACCATTAATCTTTCAATTAAGTGGTAGCCTTGAGAAGTAAAATCATCAAATCCAGCAAAAATGTAATATGTGTTTTTGGCAACTTTACTGTGTTCTAGCATCATACAAGTAAGGGTTAGAGTGTCAGAGTTATCCAATACATCACTTTTAGCATCGTTATATATTTGCATAATATTGCCAAGGTCATTGATTTTTTGTTGTAAAGTAGAATTATCACAAGTATAATTAATCAGTTCGGCACTTGTTAATTGACAAGCCTTTAATTGAGCCAAAGTTTTATATATTTCGTTGCTGTATTGATACGAATGTTTGTCGTGCTTAAAACTGGTAATTAAGTCCTTATTTTCATTAAGCACTTTTTTAAGCAAAATTATTCCACCGATTTTTGAAATTGTGCGATATTTTGCATTAGTTTCCGCCAAGATGTTTTTGCTTAATCTATTAAGCGTGCTAACATTGATATTAAAACTACATTCAATATTTAATTTTTCAAATATCAGTTTTTCCATAGTAGCACTTAACTTGTCTGGTACAATCACACAAATATCACTATCACCTAAAGATTTGATAGTGGCGATAGTATTGTCAATTGAGTGTTTAAGATTTAATGATTTTAATATATTTAATTCCATACTAGAATTATATCACATAAAATAGTTTGATGCAACACTCAAATATAAAAATTTATTGTGATGAGAATAATTTGTCACAACAAAGATGAAGTCGTTAAATAAAATTGTAAAAATTTATACAAATTATCAAAGGTTTTTGAATTTTATATTTTAATCAAGTGGTTGACAATGATGAAATAAAAGGGTATACTATATGTATATTTTGATAAGCACGACAATGAGTTGTGTTAAAAATTTTAATGAGGTATGATATGAAAGTAATAACGCCCGTACGTGGCACTTACGATTATGCTCCTATTGAGGCAGAAAATCGTGAAATTATAAGACAAAAAATATTAAATAGTTATCAAGCAAATGGTTTCACATTAATCGAAACACCAGTGTTGGAAAATTTATCGCTTTTAGATAGTAGTGATGGTGGCGACAATTTACGATTGATGTTTAAAACTATTAAGCGTGGTGCACAACTTGATTTGACTAAACCTAATTTAACCGAAAAGGATATTGTAGAGGAAGGTTTGCGTTATGACCTAACTGTTCCGCTTGCTAGATTTTATGCAGGTAATCGTGAAAATTTACCTAATCCATTTAAGACAATTCAAATCGGTCATTCGTTTAGGGCAGAGCGTCCACAAAAAGGACGTAATCGTCAATTTATTCAATGCGATATCGATATTTTTGGCGATAGTACTATAAATGCCGAAATTGAAATTATCACAACCGCTATTAGCAGTTATTCAATGCTTGGTCTAGACAATATCACATTTAAGATTAACAATCGTCAAATTCTTAATAGTATGATTAAGTTTTGTGGCTTTAATGAGGAAGATATCAATAGTGTGTGTATCACTCTTGATAAGTTTGATAAGATTGGTATTGAAGGTGTTGAAAAAGAACTATTGGACAAGGGTTATCCAGCCAATAATGTAGACCTACTAATCAAGGCAAGTAATGATATCAAAACTAATGGATTGTCGGTGGCATCTAATTATGGCGTTGATAGTCAGTTGGTTGAAGATATGCAATATATTATTAACACTTGCAATAAAGTTTCTGTTGGTGGTAAGTGCGAATTTGACCTATCAATTGTACGAGGACAAGGTTACTACACAGGCACAGTTTTCGAGGCGTATGCTGAAGGCTTTAATGGTGCTGTTGGCGGTGGCGGACGTTACGACAAAATGGTTGGCAAATTAATTGGTATTGACGTTCCTGCAATCGGATTTTCAATTGGATTTGAACGCGTGTTATTGATACTTCTTGAAAGCGGAAAATTAACAAAATCCAAACTAAAAGTTGCACTTATCTACAACAAGGAAGATAACTATGCAGACGTATTAAAACGTAAACTAGAGTTGATGAAAGATTATTCAGTGTCAACATATTTACGTTCAAAAAATATGAAAGCAATGTTGGATAAATTAAAGTTTGCAAACTTTGATGCGTTTATAAATATTAATGATAATGAAATTAAATTGATTTAAAAATAAATCATTTAAATAAAAAATAATATAAACAAATTAAAAAATAGGCAATTTTTATAAAAATAATTGAT
>JAZSRW010000147.1:0-10044 GCA_045538675.1 Candidatus Onthoplasma sp.
TTACATTATTAGGTCAAAATGTAAATTCTTATGGCAAAGATTTGGACGAAGATATTGACTTTGCTACACTTTTAAGTAGATTGTGCAAAATTGAAGGCGAGTTTAAAATTAAGTTTATGACTTCGCACCCAATTGACTTTAACAAATCAGTTATTAAGGTTATGAAGCAAGAGCCTAAAGTGGCTAAATCTCTACACTTGCCAGTGCAATCAGGTAATGACGAAATATTGTTTAGAATGAATCGTCATTACAATATTAGACATTATAACAAACTAATTAAGGCAACTAAACGTGCAATTAAAAATGTGGCGTTAAGTACCGATATTATAGTAGGTTTCCCAGGCGAGACTGAAAAAGCGTTTGAAGATACATTAAAACTACTTAAAAAGGTTAAATACGACCAAGTATTTGCGTTTATGTATTCAAAGCGTACAGGCACTCCAGCAGTGTTACTTCCTAATCAAATTGATGAAGATGTTAAAAACAAGCGTGTAAACAAACTTTTACGTGAACAAAAATTTATATCTAAACAAATGCTTAATGATTGCTTAGGAAGAACTTATAACTGTTTGATAGTAGTTCAAAATGGGGTTACAATGGCTTTAACTGATGGTGGAAGGGAAATATATTTACCTAACGAAAGTAATGCAAGTCTTCATCATTTTGTTGATGTTAAAATTGAAGATATACGTAATCATAAATTATCGGGAGTGATAGTAAATGACAAAAGAAAATAAAAAAACTGGATTAACACCAATGATGCAACGATACGTCTTGATGAAGGAAGAATATAAAGACGCTATTTTGTTTTATCGTTTGGGCGACTTTTATGAAATGTTTTTTGAAGATGCTGAAATTGCTAGTAGGGAGTTGGGTATAACTTTAACTGGTAAAGATTGCGGGCTAGACCAACGTGCTCCAATGTGTGGTGTGCCTTTCCATGCTTACGAAAATTATGCTGCAAAATTGATTAATAAGGGATATAAGGTTGCTATTTGCGAACAAGTGTCGCCGGTTGAAACTGGTAAGTTGGTAGAGCGTGAAGTTGTGCGTGTGATAACACCAGGTACAGCCATTGACGAATCTATGCTTGAAGATAGGGCTAATGCCTATATAATGAGTATATATCAATCCAACGACACAATATCTTTTGCTTATGCCGATATTTCTACAGGTGAGTTTGGCGTTGGTAAATCTTCAAATAATGCAATGGGTTATATTAATGACCAACTTGTATGTATTGCACCGGCTGAAATTATATGTAATGCCGAAATGCTTGAAAATTCATCAAAATTACCAATAGTGATGAAGGGTGGAACTGTTAAGTTTAATCAATATTACGAATGGGAATATGGTTTAGATAATGCAAAGCGACAAGTGTTATCTCATTACAAACTAGATAGTTTGGTAGGCTTTGATTTTAATGACGCTGATTGTATTAAAGCAATAGGTAGTTTGCTATCGTATTTACTTGAAACTCAAAAACGAGATTTGCAACATTTACATTTACCACGTCTTATTAGGGACGAGCAATATATGTATCTTGACGATAATACAAGACGTAATCTTGAACTTGATAAGCGTATGAAAGATGGTGCAAAATCTGGCTCACTTCTTTGGGTATTGGATAAAACTAATACGGGTGCTGGTGCACGTCTTATGCGTACTTGGGTTAACAAACCTTTACAACGAGTGGACGAGATTAATACAAGACTTAATATTGTAGAATATTTAACTAAAAACAATATGTTGCGAGCAAGCCTTAGCAAAGAATTGTCACAAGTTCAAGATATTGAGCGTTTTGTAGCAAGACTAGCATATGGCAGTATTAATCCACGTGAATTTAATGGTATTGCAAGGTCAATCCCTGCTACTTTAAATATTAAGGAAATGTTAAATAATGTGCCTTGCACTGAATTAGATAGTGTTGCAAAATCTATTAAAAATTTGAGCGAAGTAGCAAATAAAATTACTAATATTATAGCCAAAGAACCGCCTATGATATACAAAGATGGTGGATATATAAAAGATGGATATGATGCTGAACTGGACCGATTAAGAGGATTAAAAGACAATAATACTAAATATATTCAAACTTATCAAGAAGAACAAAAAGAATTAACAGGAATTAAAAATCTAAAGGTTGGATATAATCGTGTGTTTGGATATTATATTGAAGTTAACAAGCAATATTCAGATTTGGTTCCGCTAAATTATGTTCGCAAACAAACAATTAGTAACAATGAACGTTATATAACCGAAGAACTAAAGCAATACGAAATAGAGGTATTAACCAGCACTGAACGAGCATTAAAGTTAGAATCAGATATTTATGAAAACTTTAAGCAAGAAATGATGCAATATTGTGCAGATTTACAACAACTGGCTAGTTTGATATCTCAAATCGACTGTTATAATAGTCTTGCTAATGTTGCTGTAGACAATAATTATTGCAAGCCTCAAATGTCAAATAATAACGAGTTATATATCAAAAATGGTCGTCACCCTGTAATTGAAATTATTCAACGTAAACGTGGGTTTATTGAAAATGATACTAGCCTTGACGCAAAGGAAAATCGTACAATGATTTTAACAGGGCCTAATATGGCTGGTAAAAGCACTTATATGCGTCAAGTTGCACTTATTACACTAATGGCACATATAGGTAGTTTTGTGCCTGCGTCTGAAGCCAAAATTTGCATTGTAGACCGTATATTTACACGTATTGGTGCAAGTGATGACTTGGCTGTAGGTCAAAGTACCTTTATGGTTGAAATGGTGGAAGTAAGCAATATCCTTACGTTTGCCACTAACAAAAGTTTAATTATTCTTGACGAAGTAGGGCGTGGCACTTCTACACATGATGGTATGAGTATTGCCTCAGCAGTAGTTGAATATTTATCTAAAAATTTACATTGTAAAACCTTATTTGCAACACATTATCACGAATTAATGCACTTGGAAGGTAGTCTTGATGGTGTTAAAAACTACTGTATCTCTATTAAGGAAATTAATGGCGAATTAGTATTTTTGCGTAAGATTATGAGAGGTTCGGCTACACGTAGTTATGGTATAGAGGTAGCATCACTTGCGGGTATTCCTAAACAAGTTATTAATCGTGCTAAAAAGATATTGCAAGAACTTGAACAAGGTCAAAACCAAGCAACAGTTTCTAATGACAATGCAATCGTAGATGTGTTAAAAGGCATAGATGTAAACACTTTAAGTCCTATGATGGCGTTTGATATATTATTACATTTAACCGATATGATAAAGGAGTAGATTATGGCAATTAATATTTTGGATAGCGTAATAGCAAACCGAATTTCTGCTGGTGAAGTGGTCGAAAAACCGGCTTCCATAGTAAAAGAATTGATTGACAATGCTGTTGACGCGGGTGCTGATGAAATAAGCGTTGAAATAGTTAATGGCGGTATTGATTTGATATCAATCAAAGATAATGGTTGCGGTATAGAACCTGACGATATGAAAAAAGCATTTTTACCACACGCTACAAGCAAAATATCCAAATTGGAAGACCTTGAAAATATTGCTACATTAGGTTTTAGAGGCGAAGCACTTGCTAGTATTTCAAGTGTGGCTCAAGTAACTATGATTAGTAAGACTAAAGAGTTAGATTATGCGTCTACATTAAGTGTTAATGGTGGGGTATTTGGTAGTGTTGGTGCTACATCTAGCACTCAAGGTACATTTATTGAAGTTAGAAATTTGTTTTTTAACACACCTGCTAGACGTAAATTTTTGCGTAGACCTAAAACTGAAGAAGCAGAAATTACCAACTTTATCAGTAGATACATTTTGGCACACCCTAGCATTAAATTAAAATATATTGCTAACGAAAAAGTGGTTTTTGACAACAAGGGCGGAGATTTGTTAAATGCAATAACGTGTGTTTATGGTGCAGATATTGCCCAAAACATTGAGCCAATTAACTATCAAAGCGGATATGTCAAAATTGAGGGATATATAGGTAAAGTATCTTTTACCAAGCCTAATACAACATACCAAACATTAATTGTAAATGGACGATATGTAATAGATGAAGGAATATCAAAATCAGTATATGCCGCTTATGAAGAATTTTTGATGTCAAGGCAATTCCCATTTTATGTAATTAATCTAACTATGCCTTATGGCGAGGTAGATGTTAATGTACACCCTAGTAAATTAAATATAAAATTTGCACACCCTAGTGAAATGTTTGATACATTTTATAGAGCGGTAAGACAAACTATATATAATAGCATTAATCCAGTAAAGGAAACAGGTGAGTATAATCCTATTAATGAAAGATATACACCTAACATAACTAATGCTAGTAAAATTACGTTTAATGACCAATTTGCACCAGTTGATAAGAAAGTTGAAGTTTTTACCGAGCAAGATTTTGAACAAAAATTACAACAAGTTGAAACAGAAATTGAAATTGCACCAGTAAAACCAATTGAACCTGTAAAGGTGGAATCTGTTGTAAAACTTGAAAAATTTGTAAATGAAAAAAATGTTTCAATGTTTGATAATGTTGAATTAAAATCTACCGAAGAACATTCAAGTTATCAACCTATAAATAATTTTAGCCAGTACAAGATTATAGGCGAAATTTTTAATGAGTTTGTTATATTAGAAAAAGATGATGTAATGCTGCTAGTAGATTTCCATGCAGGGCATGAGCGTTTGTTATATGATAAATTAGTAGCCAAAGTTAATGATACAAATATTGATATTCAATCTTTACTTGTGCCATATTATCATACTTTAAACTCACAAGAAATGGATTATATTATGTCTCTTAATGAAAGGCTATCTAATTTAGGGTTTGAAATTGAACAAATAGGACCTAATGATATTGCAGTATTAGCAATCCCAGCAATGTTAAGTGATATAAATTTAAAACTATTTATTCAAGACTTGTTGCACGATATGTCTAATCAAAAACCTAAAATTAATAACGAATTAGACAAAAAGTTGGCTCAAAAAGCGTGCAAATCTGCAGTAAAAGCAGGTATGAGTTTAAGCAAAATGCAAATTGAAGAATTGCTTAAAAATTTAGACATTAATGAACCAGTATTGCTATGTCCGCACGGCAGACCTATTGTAACAGTTGTAAAACGTAGCCAAATTGAAAAGTGGTTTAAAAGGATTGTTTAATGAATAAAATTGTAATTATTACAGGATTTACAGGTTCGGGTAAAAGTGGACTAGCAGTTGATATTGCTAAAAAGTTTAATGGTGAAATTATTTCTTGCGATTCGGTACAAATATATAAATATTTAAACATTGGCTCGGCAAAGGTTACTGAAGAAGAAATGCAAGGCATTAAACATCATTTAATTGACATCATTGAGCCAACCGAAGATTATAGTGTAGGGCAGTTTGTTAAAGACTCGGAAAAATGTATTAAAGATATTATTTCACGAGGCAAACTTCCTATACTGGTGGGTGGTACAGGATTATATATTAAAGCCTTAATGAATGGCTATAATTTTAACGATACTGACAAAAACGAACAATTTAGACAAACCTATTATGATTTGGCTAAAACACAAGGCAATCAATATGTATGGGACAAGTTAAATGAAATTGCCCCAAACAAAGCCAGTACTGTTCACCCAAACAATCTAAAACGTGTAATTAGATACTTGGAAGTGGCAACATTTGGTGAAAGCAACATAACTACATATAGTGTATTAAAAGATTATAGTACACTTGCTATTGGTGTGATTGCTAATCGTGAAATGATTTATGATAAGATTAATAAGCGTGTAGACATAATGTTAGATGCAGGACTTGAGTACGAAGTTAAAGGCTTGCTAGATATGGGTTTGACTTTGGATAACAACTGTATGAATACAATTGGATATCGTGAAATGGCACAATATTTACTTGGTCAAATTTCGCTAGATAAGGCGATAGAATTAATCAAACAGCATACTCGTAATTACTGCAAGCGACAACTTACTTTTATGAAAACAATGCCTAATTTATTATTGCTAGAAAAGGAAGATGCAAGGCGTAAAATAGAGGAGTTTTTAAATGATAACACTAAATAAAGGTGCTTTACAATTTGTAAATGAAAATGAAAAATTATGTGCTAGTAGATTTGAAAAAATTGAACAAATTGAATTACATAATCAATTAAAAGTATTAAATGCTTATAACAAGGCTGAACTGGGCGAAAGGCATTTTATAGGTAGTTTTGGTTACGGCCATAGCGATATTGGTAAGGAAATCACCAATGAAATTTTTGCCACTATTTTTAATACAGAAACTGCTATAGCGTCACCAATGCTTACTTGCGGTACTGCTACAATTTCACACACATTATTAGGCATTCTTAGACCTAATGATTTAATGCTTTGCGTTAGTGGTACACCTTATGATACGCTAAAAGACGTATTGTTTGGTGTGGAAGGTGAAGATGTTGGTAGTTTGAAGGACTTAGGTATTAAATATGACCAAATAGACCTTATAAATAATGATTTTGATTATGATAATATTATTGACTATTTAAGTAATAATAACGTTAAACTGTTGTATGTACAACGATCACGTGGATATGAATGGCGTAATGCTATTAATATTGAACAAATGGAAAAGTTGTTTACTATGGCTCGTAAAACATCACCTAGCACAATTATTGTGGTAGATAACTGCTATGGTGAGTTTGTTGAAAGTAGAGAACCTACCGACGTTGGTGCTGATATTGCTATGGGTTCAATGATTAAAAATATTGGTGGTGGAATTGCACCTACAGGTGGTTATGTGGTAGGTAGTGAAAAACTTATCAATCAAATAGCGTGCCACTTATTTTCACCAGCGTTGGGTATTGATTCTGGCTCGTATAGTGAGGGATACAAACTAATATTACAAGGATTATTTGTTGCACCTCATATTGTAGCACAGGCTAAAAAGACTGCGGTGTTAACCTCTCAATGTTTTAATAGTTTAGGATACCAAACAATCCCTAGCAAAGATGACATTTTAAGTGATATTGTATGTTCTATTAAATTTGGCGAACCTGACACATTAATTCAATTTTGTCGTAGCATTCAACAAAGTTCGCCAGTTGAAAGCAATACTTTGCTTGAACCTAGTGATATGGCAGGATACGCCGATAAAATTATTATGGCATCGGGTAGTTTTAACCAAGGTTCTAGTATCGAATTATCTTGTGATGCACCTATTCGTGAACCTTACATTGGATATTTGCAAGGAAGTTTAAGTTATACTCACGGAAAAATTGCATTAACTTATGCGTTAAATAATACTTTCAAATTTAGATTTTAATTAAAAAAACATCTCATTTCTACGAGATGTTTTTTATGGTTATAATTCACGTTTTTTAAATAAATGACGACCGATTAATAATAGTATGGTAGTTATTCCAAACACATATATTAAACTAATCCAAATATTCATACCGTGGTATACAATGTTATTAAACAATTTTGCAAGCACGCTATCACTTGTAAGTCTGGTAGTACCAAAGTAAGCAAATAGGTTAATATTGCTTAAAGGATTAAATCTTAACCACGAATTAATACCAAAGAATAGTGGTAATATTAGGTTTACAGCATATATTACAATGCCTATTAGCATAACAAGTAAATCAGATTTTAATAGGCTACTTAACATCATAGTTAAGGCACTATACAATGCAATTATAAATAATAAACTAAATATAAATAATATAATTGCTATAATAGGGTGAGCATTAAATATTATGTTACCATTAACAATCATTAATATATTAGCACTGTTAAATCCAAACAGAATTCCGCCAACACATAGTGAGGTAATAGTTCCAAACAATAGCAGGATAAAGCACATAGTTAGTATTGCAAAATATTTACCAAAGAAAATTGAACCACGTTTAACTGGACGAAGTGCTGTAAAACGCATTGTATTATTAGATATTTCGCCAGAAATTGTATGTGCTGATAAGAAGATAGCATATATTATAACAACAACCGCAAATAAAGACATTACATAAAAGGTGAAATCATAAGCATTGATTTTGCCATTAGATGTGTGAGTAACAGATAAACTATTAGCAAATTCATTAGATGAAACATTGTGTTCGATATAATATATGTATTGTAATGCTTTTTCTTCTTGCTCGTATACTGACACTTCGCTGTATCCTACCAAATTTGCACGTGCAGACTTGTTTGTTACACTATTTAAAGCCTCTGAACACATTGAAGTTTTGTACGAAGTTTCAAATATTTCAACCCAATTAGCATAACGATTAAATAATATGTTAAGTTCGTCTTTTATGTCTTGATTAGTATTAAGGTTAGGAATTTTAACAACTTTATTATATTCATTATCTATTTTTTGAGAAATTTCAGCCATACGTGATGTAACTAATGTATAATAAGTACCATTAATTTGATATTTGTTAGCCACGTCTTTTAAATTAGGATATATAAGTGCATTTATACAATCATATAGTGGGGCACGTAGTTCGTTGTTATAGTTTTCGCCAGCAAAAGCAGGGCGAGTAGAACTTATAAAGTTTTGACTGGTTTTGCCAATCAATTCTTTTATATTTGCATAATTATTTTTTGTGGTTAAAATATAATAACCTTGTTGATTATCGCAAGGTGTTATACCAGCCTTGATTGCTACATCTAAATTAGTTATTTGTCGTTGAATATCATTACGTAAAGTTTCATATTCAGTATTAGATAAATTCGCCTCACCATACATAATGCATAAATTATCAAGTTGAGTAAAGATAGTATTAATACTATTAGCATTATTATATATCATATAATTAGCAGAGGTAGGAATATAGGTGCTAGCGTTATTTGCAATTTCTTCAATACTATCTACATAACCTTGTTTTAAGTCATTGTTAAAATTATTATACATCTCACTTACCGTGTCGCCAGTAAGTGATAATGGGGTAGTATCACGCTTGATTGGGTTATATATAAATGCACTAGCAACAAGAAGTCCCGCCAAAAGTAATGCTAAAATATATATACCTATACGTGATACTAATTTTTTAAGTTCAAAACCAATAATTTTTTTCATACAACCTCCTAAAACAACTCATTATCTGAATTGCCATTAATCAATTCAAAATAAATTTGTTCAAGTGTTTTATTAATTTTACTAGTTTTATAAATTTTGATATGTTTATAGGTTAAGTAACTAATAATGGTAGCCAAATGTTTTTCCTTTATAGGTAAAATTATTGTATTGCCCGACACTTTAACCTTGATTTTATATTTACGCTCTAATAATTGTCCTGCATAGTTTGGATAATTTACGTGCATACATATACGTTGATTATTTTCAACCTGCGAATTTATATCCGACATATTTCTAAAACTCAACAATTTGCCAGACCTTAATACTGCAACTTGGTTACAAATTTGTTCTAGTTCTGATAGGTTATGGCTAGATACAATTATTGCCATTTTTTCACGTTTAGCAAGGGTTAGTAATAGATTTCGTATATCTTTGATACCTTCAGGGTCTAATCCATTAGTAGGTTCGTCCAAAATCATTAATTTAGGCTTGTTTAACATAGCCTGTGCAATACCTAAACGTTGTTTCATACCAAGAGAGTAGGTGGATACCTTTTTATTAATAAATTCTTCCATTTTAAGAATTTTGATAATATTTGGTATACGTGCTTTAGCAGCAGCACCATAAAATGAAGCAAACAATTTTAAGTTTGCTTTACCGCTTAAATATGGATATAGGCGAGGTTCTTCTACCACAGCACCAACATTTGCTATTGCCTTTTTAAAGTTTTTGTCAATGCTATAACCATTAATAAAAATACTACCGCTACTAATATTTGTAAGTCCGCAAATCATTTTAATAGTGGTTGATTTACCAGCACCATTAGGTCCGATAAAACCAAATATTTCACCCTCAAACAACATTAATGAAAGATTGTCTACAACTTTTTTCTTGTTATAGATTTTGGTTACATTATTTAATTTTAATACAGGAATCAAAATTTATTACCCCTTTTTATTTAATTCTATTAATAATATT
>JAZSRW010000062.1:0-1866 GCA_045538675.1 Candidatus Onthoplasma sp.
GTAAACATGTCCCGCTATATTACCTTAAATGTAGCAAAAGATTCATTAATATCTATCCGCTTGGCAACAGATGCCGCAAATACTCCTGTTAGAATTGTTAGCGGAGATAGCGTTTATGATTTTACAACGACATCAACAAGTTTGACAACTACGACTACATATTATGCAGGAGCCAATACTATGACTATCTACGGAGATGTAAAAACATTTTATTGTAACGACAATAAAACTAAAATTACAGGAATAGATTTAAGCAAAAATGTAGCATTATGTTCTTTGTCTTGCTATAATAATCAATTAACAAGTTTAGATTTAAGCAAAAATACAGCGTTAACTTATTTGTCTTGCAGGAGTAATCAATTAACAAGTTTAGATTTAAGCAAGAATACAGCATTGTATTCATTGTATTGCAACAACAATAATTTAACCACCTTAGATGTAAGTGCTTGTACCGCGTTAATTAGTTTGCTATGTTATAACAACAAATTTAGCACAGCAGGTTATGATTCATTAATGTGTTCATTACCAAGTAAAAGTGTGTCAGATAATGCAAGATTCTATCCATTATATAATGCGAACGATGCCAATAGTGCAATATTTTTAGCAACAAATGCTACCAATGCAACTGCAAAAAATTGGCAAGTATTGGATTATGATAATAGAAATCCAATAACAACAAGTGGAAATTATGATTGTAGTGGTGTAAATATGTCCCGCTATATTACCTTAACGATGGAACAAGGCAAAAAAATAAAAATAGATTTCGCCGCAGAAGCAAACAATACACCAATAAAAATAGTTAATGGAAATGACGTTCACGATATTACTATAGACACAAGTCGTACTGGATATATAGAATATACTGCTGGTGCAGATACTATCTTCGTTTATGGCGATGTTTCCCAGTTTTATTGTGAACCCCATTTATATGAACGCTATGGGAAGGTGAGTACAGAAAGTGGTTTTGTAGGCATAGATGCAAGCCATAATACAGCATTAAAATTGTTGAGTTGTTCTTGGTATGAATTATGGAGTTGGACACTAGCTGGTTTATTAGATGTAAGTCGTTGTACAAGTTTAAATGTAACTGGTTGTACAAATTTGACACATTTGAATTGTTCCTACAATAAATTAACCACCTTAGATGTAAGTAGTTGTACAAATTTGACATATTTGGATTGTCCCTACAATAATTTAACCATCTTAGATGTAAGCGGATATACAGCATTGAGCACATTGTCTTGCGACAACAATAGTCTAACATCCTTAAATGTAAGTGGTTGTACAAATTTGACATATTTGAATTGTTCCTACAATAAATTAGACACCTTAGATGTAGGTAGTTGTACAAATTTGAGCACATTGTCTTGCAACTACAATAATTTAACATCATTGGATGTAAGTGCTTGTACCTCTTTGTGTAGATTGCATTTTTACGACAATAATTTGACCACCTTAGATGTAAGTGCTTGTACAGCGTTAATTAGGTTGGATTGTTTTGGCAATTTATTTACAACAGCAGGTTATGATTCATTAATGTGTTCATTACCAAGTAGAAGTGTGTCAGATAATGCAAGATTTTATCCGCTTAGTGATGCAAACGATGCCAATAGGGCAATATTTTTAGCAACAAATGCAAGTAATGCAACTGCAAAAAATTGGCAAGTAGTGTATAATTATAATCAAAATCAAAATCCAATAACAACAACAGGAAATTATGATTGTAATGTAAACATGTCCCGCTATATTACCTTAAATGTAGCAAAAGATTCATTAATATCTATCCGCTTGGCAACAGATGCCGCAAATACTCCTGTTAGAATTGTTAGCGGAGATAGCGTTTATGATTTTACAACGACATCAACA
>JAZSRW010000075.1:0-3352 GCA_045538675.1 Candidatus Onthoplasma sp.
TTTTTTCCTCCATTATTATAATTTTTCATTCTGCGTTTTGCTTGTTTAGCAAGATTATATAATACCCCTGCTTTTTTACTTGCCGTCATTTTACCTCCTTTGACAAAACTGATTGTACATCAAATTAGGCATAATTCCAAATAAAAACATATATAAAAACAAATAAATTCACACTAATATTGTCGAAAAAAGTAGATTATTAATTTTATCATTTTAACAATCTACTTTTGTCTTATTTTAAGTTAAATTTTAATGTTTAATCACTCCAACTTTTAGATGCACCGCAATTAGGACAAGAATCTACATTTTTGTCGTGATACGAATGGCAATATGGACATCTAATCTTGGTTTCCTTTACTTGAGGTTCTTCTTGAGATATTGTATTAATTTGTTTGGTTTCAGTATCTTTTTGTTGTTTGGTTTTTACTCCTCCAACAATCAAACCTACTCCAACCAATCCAAACACTAAACCTCCTATAGTAACAGCAGTTGAAGTTCCATCACTATTTGGTGTTTTTTCGGTTATATAATTAGGGTTATCTTTTAAGTAATATATTGTTACAATCTTTCCTATTGTTTCAGGGTATTCCCACCCCTCTTGACTTCTATTCGTATACTCTACTCCATTAATCTCATATTCATAGGTAGTATAATACCAAGTATTGATATAATCATTATCTATTGCTACTGCCTGAACTTTTTTATAATCATTTTCAATACCAAATGAACGAATACCAACAATAAGAAGTGACAATCCTATAAGCAAAAATATTACACCCATAGCAATTAAAACGCCTTTGCCACTAATATTTGAACTAGTAGTACTACCACCAGAATAATACACTCTTGTACTATTATGATAATGGTAACTGCTTGAACGGCTAGAACTAGAAGAACGCCCTCTACTGCTTGAACTAAAACCCCTGCTACTGCTTGAACTTGAACCTCTACTACCTCCACCTGAAGAACTTCTACCTCTTCCCATAAAATCCCCCTTTCTTTTGAATAAAATTTAAATTGGAGCTTCTAGGCGGATTCGAACCGCCGACCTACTGATTACGAATCAGTTGCTCTACCGACTGAGCCATAGAAGCATATTAGGCTAGATTTTCTAGCCTGTTTATCTTTAATTATTGTACAATATGTATGATATTTATGTATTATTCATCTATCACAATTTCATCTTCTGCCTGAACTTCACCATCATCTTCAATTATATGTATTTCATCTGTATCATCGTCATCATATAGATTTGAAGCAATATGTGGTTTAGATGTAATTGGTTTATCATCTGTATTTTTAGATTTATTAGATATTTTAGGGTTATGCAAGATATAACCTTTATTATTTCTTTCGTAATTTTCATCTTGCATTGTTTCAATCATTGAAAACACTTTAGATTTATCTACCAATTGCAATTTTAACTTTACTTTTTGAGTAAGTTTTTCAGCCTTTTGAGATAATCTATAATACAAATCGTCCATTAACAAAAATATTTGACTTTTATTTGAATATGTTGTGCTATTAATTGTTTCCTTGCAATTATCTATCACTTGTTTAACTTTAGCAATATTAATTTGCAATTCAACTAATTGTTGTAGCATTTGTTCAATTTTGTGAAGTTTTAAATATTTTAATTGACTATCTATTTGAGATACTTTTTCTTGCAATACTTCAGGTAAAATTTCTTCTTGCTTTAAAATATTTAACTTTTCAATCATTTTCCCACGTATGAATGCTTCAACATCTTCACCAACCCCATTATCAGTAACTTGTGACGCATAAATTTCTTCTTTAATAATAAATATTGGTTTATACGGTTCAAAATTAAATGTTGTTAACTCAGTATATCTTAATTCCACAAATTGTCGTACTAGTTTTTGCAATTCCTTATAATTAATTGTATGAGCAGACACCCTTTCACTTAAAAATGGTTTTAACTCTGGAACTGGAGAATTGTATAAAATATAATTTGAACTAGCATTGTTTAAATACTTGATGTCTTTTAATATTTTTAAAAGATTTTTTTGACTACTAGTGATTGAATTTTCACGACTCAACTCAAGTAGTGGTATTACTTTATCAAATTTAATAGTTTTTAAAGTTTCTGTCAATTCAAAAAATTGTTTAGGATTAAGTACATTTGTTTGTAAATATATTTCAATCTTATCCAATATTGAATTTACATACTTTGTGGTTAAAACCTTATTATAATTTTCTAGCACTTCATTAGATTTAAACAATCTTGCAGTAATATCACTAAACCATTGAATAAAGCAATTAGCATTAGGATTGATTTTATAATCATTATCAAGTATGCCCTTTGTATCGTTAGATTCAAGCAATTTAGACAAATATTCTTTTATTAAATCCAAGACATATTGTGAATTAAGTTCACCCTCTGCCTTATAAGCAAATTTTGACATATAATCTCCTATTGTTCCTTTTTCTTAAGTGTGATAATATTTAATTTATGATTTTCTTTATCAATATTGCTAATATATCCATTAACATTAGCCCCTAATTTATAAATATGATGAGTTGCAGTATTTACATTTTCGCTATTTTCACGAGTTAAAGCAAACGCTGTCAACCCATTACTTAATCTAATAATTGCTCCACTAGGGAAAATACGCTCAACAGTTCCATCAAATTCGTCGCCTAAATCAATTTCATTAAATATAGCATCTAAAGGATTTTCTCTTAATTGTTTTAAGCCTAAACTAATCTTTGCATTATCTATTGTTTTGTCTAACACTTTAAATTCATATTCATTATTTTCTTCTACTACTTCAGTTAACGAATTAATGCGTTCGTAACTAGCATCTTGAATATTCAATTTGCCTTTTAATCCGTCCTTTAACATAATAATTGCATATTTATCAGTAACTTTAATAGGAACTCCCGTTACAATATCGTTAATATTAATATCAATATTTGAATAATCTACTGATTTTTGAAGCAATTTAGTGCTACAAACTATTGATTTATTTAAACTATTAAGTTCGATAATAACTGCACTAATTTCTCGGTCCTTTAAATTGTTTCTAGCGATATAATCTTCCTTTGTGCATTGTGAAAAAGGCAAAAACACTGAATAGTCAAACATTTCACCCTTAATTCCTGATGGTGTTATGTCCTTTATAACAAAATTAAAAGTTGAACCTATCTTTAAATTTTTAATTTTTTCACGTTGAACTAAGGCTTTGTTTACATTTTTTGCATCAAGCACAACACAACCATACTCATCTATTTTATCAGTAACCATTACAAGTATTGCATCATCTTCCTTATATACACTAGTATCAAATTCTTCAATAGGCACAATACCATCTTTCATTCCACCAATATT
>JAZSRW010000149.1:0-5237 GCA_045538675.1 Candidatus Onthoplasma sp.
AAAATATTTTTATTTAAATATTTAACTGTTAAAACTATCTGTTTTTAAGCGTTTTATTGATTTTGATTAAAAATAATTATTAAAAATTTAATTTATTGGAAATAAAAGGAATTTTATGAATATTTTATTTAATATTAAAAAATTATTTAATAAAGTGTCGAATATATTTACAAATTATGATGATGTTGTTAATTATATTTTTACCAACGACACTTTGCCAGCCCCTCTTGAAGATGATGATGAAAAAGTATATATTAATATGCTTGACACAGTCAACGATTCTTATGCTAGGTCCAAATTAATCGAACATAATCTTAGATTAGTGTTATATATTGCTAAAAGATTTGAGGGGCAAAAAGCCGAACTTGAAGATTTGGTTTCAGTTGGTGCAATCGGGTTAGTAAAAGCGGTTGATAGTTTTAAGGCAGATAAAAATATTAAACTTGCAACCTATGCCTCTCGCTGTATCGAAAATGAAATTTTAATGTATCTTCGTAAGGTAAACAAAACTCTAAATGAAATAAGTCTTGACGAACCTTTAAGTGTTGATGATGAGGGTGGCGAACTGGTTATATCCGACATTTTACCCGCTAGTGAAAATTGTTATCAAGAAGTTGAAAATGACGACCAAAAAAAGTTTTTATTAAACACTCTTGCCGAATTATCTAAACGTGAACGTGATATTATGATTATGAGATACGGCTTAAATGGTGAAGATGAACTTACTCAAAAAGAAGTAGCCGACCTACTAAATATATCGCAAAGCTATATTTCCCGCCTTGAAAAGAAAATATTAAAAAAACTTAAAAACTCAATGTTAAAAAATTAAGAACTACGGAACAAATCCGTAGTTCTTTTTATTTTGCTTCATACCAAGACTTTCCCGAGCTAACATCTACAGTTAGCGGAACTGCTAGTTTTACAACATTTTCCATTTCAGTTTTTAGTATGTTTTTAATTTCGTCAATTTCATCAGCGTTTGTATCAACAATTAATTCGTCGTGAATTTGAATGATTAATTTGCTTTTTAAATTTTTAGCCTTTATTGCATTTTGCACATTTATCATAGCCATCTTAATTATATCTGACGCAGTGCCTTGCAATGGCATATTCATAGCCACGCGTTCGCCAAATTGCTTTAATACAAATGTACTTGAATTAAGTTCTGGGATATATCGTATGCGACCAAATAGTGTTGAAGCATAGCCTTTTTGTTTTGCCAATTCTACACTTCCGTCCATATATTGCTTAACGCTTGGATAAAGTTCAAAATATTTAGCAATAAATTCCTTTGCCTCTTTTGGTGTCATATGCACGTTTTTAGATAAACCAAACTCACTAATACCATAAATAATACCAAAGTTAACCGCCTTTGCCATACGACGCATTTGCGACGTAACATCTTCTAGTGGAACACCAAACACACGGCTAGCCGTAGTAGCGTGAATATCTTTACCCTCATTAAACGCTTTAACTAAATTTGCGTCCCCCGAAAAATGTGCAAGCAGTCTTAATTCAATTTGGCTATAATCGGCAGAAATAATTTGACCATTATCAAATGAACTTGTAAATAATTTACGCAATTCCCTACCTTCATCACTACGTACAGGAATGTTTTGAAGATTTGGCTCACGTGAACTTAAACGCCCTGTTGATACCACATTTTGAATAAACGTAGTATGAATTTTTCCATTTTTAATATACGGCAACAATCCTTCTAAATACGTGCTATGAATTTTAGTAACCTTTCGATAGCGAATTATTTTTTCAACTACAGGATGTTGGTCTTGAATCGCCTCTAAAACATCAATGTTTGTGCTTTTTTTGCCCTTATATTGAAGTTTTAATCTATCAAACAATACTTCGTGCAATTGCTTTGGCGATTTGATATTAAAGTCGCCACCAGCAAGTTCGCAAATTTCCTTTTCTAACAACTTAATTTCATCTAAATATTTTTGACTTAATTGCTTAATTGTTTGCTCATCAACCTTAATACCAGCAATTTCCATATCGTACAATACTTGTACAAGTTTTAATTCGATATTGTTGTAAAGTTCCAACATATTTTCGTCGGCTAAATGTTTGATACTTAAATCATATAATTTAAATAAACTTACCGCCAAGAATTGTATATTTAAATTATTACGCTCTATTAAATTTTTTAACAAAATATCCTTATCGTTAAATCCTAGCACATAATAAGCAAGCGACACATCATAAAAATTATTTAATTTAATATCCAAAATTTTAAGGCGGTGCATCATATCTTTTGAATCATATACAACCTTTAGAATATTATCATTTTGCAAAATCTTTTTAATCAATTCGTAGGTTTGATTGTTGGCAAAATCAAAATGTAAAAACTGATATTCGGTATCGCCACAAGCAAAACAAATTCCAACATCATCAATATTAACCGCTAATATCTTTTGATTAAACAAGGTATTTAAAATTTCAGTCTTTTCATCATATCCATTAAGTTGTTGATGAACAAATTCTTCTTGCGGATTGTTTGCAACTATTTCGTCACTTTTAAAATATTCATCTTTATCCAAAGCGGTTTTAAATTCCAATGTTTTAAATGATTGTTTTACAGTATCATTAAATGGGAAATCATAAGTAAAATCATCTAACTCATAGTTTAATTCACAATCGGTTTTAATTGTAGCCAAACGACGTGAAATATATGCCATATCTTTTTGTTCAATTAGTAGTGTGTGTGTTTTACCTGTTATGTTATCAATGTTAGCATAAATATTATCCAAATTACCATATTCGGTAATTAACTTTGTTGCAGTTTTTTCGCCGATACCTTTTACACCAGGGATATTATCACTAGTATCGCCCATAATAGACTTCATTTCAATTACTTGATAAGGTTGTATGCCCATTTTTTCCTTTAACGCAGTTTCGTCCAAATCTGCAATTTCAGTTAAGCCCTTTTGCGTAAGCCAAACTCTACAACTAGGCGAAATTAATTGCAACAAATCCCTATCGCCAGATATTAGAATATCGTCAATGTCAAATTTTTTAGACAAACTACCTATAATATCGTCCGCCTCAATATCAGGTATTTCAATAGTAGTTATATTCATTTGATTTAACATATTTTTAATTATAGGAAGTTGTGCCCTTAATTCATCAGGCATTGGTTTACGAGTGCCTTTATAGTCGGCAAAAATTTCATGCCTAAAAGTATGCTTGCCCGCATCAAAAGCCACAGCCAAATATTTAGGCGAATTTTTAGTAATTATATTTAATAACATTCTAAAAAATCCAAACACAGCGTTTGTTGGAGTTCTGTTAGAATTATACATTGGTGGCAACGCATAAAAAGCCCTAAACACCAAACTATTTCCGTCAATAATAAAAAATTTATCCATAATTTCCTCTTAAAAGTTATTATATCACAATTTTGTTTTTTTAACAATTGAATTAACTAAAGACAAACAAAAAAAGACAGCATTATGCTATCTTTTTAATTAATTTATACTTTTTTAGAAATAATATCGCCTGTGTTTGTGTCAATTAATATTCCGCTAGTTTTACCCTCTGGTGAAATTATACCTATGTACCAGTAGTATCTATTGCTTTCGCCTGAATAATCTTTTAAGATTTTAACAAAAGCCTCACTGAAATTTTCTTTTTCCTTGCTTAAATTTTTAATACTATCCTTTAGTTCGTTACAAGCAATGGATATTGCCTTATCCTTATCAATGGCAAAGTTTGAAGATACGTTATTAAGTGTTTGACTAAAATTAGTTCCGTCCACAACAACTTGCAACATAATTTCAGCATCATCTGCAATCACTTGTTCAATATCTGCACTATATGTGTTATCGTACGGACTTTTTTCCAAACTTCCAGTAATATTTTCCCCGTTAACCACCAAAGTAAAAGGATATTCGTCCATATTTAATCGCTCGTTATCTAATCTAGCAAGGGTAACAATGCCAAAAGGAACAAGACTGTTAACCACACCGTCAAGAGCATAATCTTGTTCACGTTCACCAGTGCAAACAGTTGCATAATAGGTACTATCCTCACCCGCAAAAAGATTGTTTCTCACTTCTATCAAATGATTGTTAAAATTAGTTTCACTTTTCTTGCCACCGCAAGCCACAAACACTACACCGCAAGTCATAACTGCTAAAATACATAAAATCTTTCTCATAATTTTCTCCATACATAATTTTATGTGGACAAAATCTACAATAGAACTAAAAACTTTTTAAATTTTTGATTAAAAAGCACTAATATTGTAAAAATTAAATATATGTTAGTTTTATTTATACGTGTTCAAATCATATTTTTTGTAGTATTATTATTTTTACGCATTATGGGTAAGCGTCAAATTGGCGAAATGCAACCCTATGAATTGGTAATAACATTGATTATTGCAGACCTAGCCACCGTGCCTATGAGTGACGCTAATATTCCACTGCTTAATGGTATACTTCCGCTAGCAATACTGGTAATGCTACATTATTCTATCACAATGCTCACACGGAAAAGCATATTTTTTAGACGCCTTATCAGTGGTAAATCGGTAATAGTAATTGACCCCGACGGCATCAACTACGACGCACTTAAAAAACTTAATATGAACCTTCACGATTTGCAGGAAAGTTTGAGGCAACTAAATTATTTTAGTTTTGAGCAAGTACGCTATGCAATAGTTGAAACCAATGGAAAAATGACCGTTATTCCTACCGCTGAAAACTCGCCCGCCACCGCTCAAGATGTTAATGCCAACAATCCCGAGCCCGAACTACCAGCACTAATTGTAAGCGACGGCAAGGTAATGCAAGACAATTTAACCGCAGTCAATATATCGGTAGACCAATTAAACTCATTGCTAGACCAACTTAATATCAAAACACCAAAGGATATTATTGTAATGAACTTAGATAGTAATGGTAAACTATATTATCAACTAAAGGGACAATCTTTTAATGTAATACAAGATATTAATCAACTAAAATCTTATAAAAAGTCAAAAAAGGAGTAGTATGAAAAGTTTTATAGCCGTAACCATATTAACTATCCTTGTCAACGCCCTTTGTATTTGGGACGTATGGCACACCAAACAGGTTTTTAAGCATATGAACAATGAAAGCAGTGCAATACATTATGCTTTACTTAGTGAAGATGTAACCACACCCGAACTCGCACACCGCATAAGCGAACTGGATAAATACTGGACAAAAAAAATGGATATATTATGTATATCCATC
>JAZSRW010000074.1:0-1637 GCA_045538675.1 Candidatus Onthoplasma sp.
GATTGTGGTAATGGTCTGCCACCACCAATTGTGTCAAGGACGCGCCAAGTTGCGGGACCAACAATTCCGTCAACTGTCAAACCATTTTCGTTTTGAAAATCGCGTACTGCTTGCAAAGTTGCAGGACCAAACGAACCATCAATTTCGCCTATCGGATATAATTTACTTAACAGCATTTGTTGTAAATACCACGTTGCACCGCTTTTATCGCCTTGACGGATAGTTTTGCCTTGAGGATTAAGTAATGCATTCCAAGTATTTCGTCCAACAATTCCGTCAACCGTTAAACCATTTTTGCGTTGAAAGTCAAGGACTGCATTGTAACTACGTGTGCCAAATATTCCATCGGGGATTAGGTTGTAACCATAACGATTTAATAAGTATTGTAGTAAAATTACTTTGTTACCTTGATTTCCTCGTCGAAGTGTAGGGTATGCACTAAAATCTTCACGTGGAATATATTGCACATTTAAATATTGACATACGCCTTGACATACGCCCTCGGCAACTTGAGTTATGTATATGGGGTTAAGCATAAGTTTTGCTTCATCAAAGTTGGTCATAAAGCCCGCTTCAATCAAGGTTGCAGGACAATTTACAGATATTAACATACTAACATTTAGTGTGCCTATTCCACGACCATTGTTTGATACGTTGTTGATAAGTTGTTGATATACATCTTCACTTAATTCTTGACTTTGAGAGGCAAATTGATTGAGGCGTGAATAGTACACTTCAAATCCATTTGCATTATTAAATGTTGTGCCGTCACCAGAAGCGTTGTAGGCAAAAGTAACTACCAAAGTTGGTCGAGCGTTGTTTGTACGCCTAACTCTTGTTGTGATGCTGATATCTTGAATTTCTGGTTTGATATCCACAATATTAAATCCACATCTTAAACAAGCCTCAATAAAAGCATTTTTACACCGCCTATTAAACTCATTTTCGTAAAAACTACGATTGATATAAGGCATTATCGGTGTGCGTTTACCTGCGGTGGGTGGATTAAGTCCGTGTTCATCATTAGCGGCTATTAAAAAACTACTAGCAAGTGCCATAATTATCTCCTTTAAACTAATACATTATTTGTTTATATGTAAAAACACTTAAATTTGATAATTTATGTATTGACAAAATATAAACTTTATACTATTATGCAAATAGGAGAAAGTATTATGAGACTATTTGATAAATTACTAAAAAGAAATTCACAACTAGAGCAACGAGTTGAGGAAAAACAACCTGATGAAAATTTGCCACCAAGATATGAAAGGAAATCCGTTAAACAGCGTTATCCATATGGCTTGCCATTAAATATGTTGAAACATTTAGATTATTCAAAATATGGTGCAATATTAAAGCAACGTCAACTTTTGCCACCATCATATGATAGAAATCCAGTGGGTGTTGAAATAAGACCTAGTGAACATGGAGACCATTATATTGGATTGATTTTTAAATCCAAAACATCTGCATCATATAGGATTATAGGTATTCGTGGATATAATGTTTCGATGGCTATAAATACTTCGTTTTTATATGGTTATATGCCTATTATGAGTAGAGAGTGGGAAAATTTTTGTGAACGAGTAGTATATTGTGCGGATAGAGGAATATCTTATTCTCGTGTAAATGAT
>JAZSRW010000159.1:0-2197 GCA_045538675.1 Candidatus Onthoplasma sp.
GTTGTATATCATACCGAAATGAAAAAAACACTTGAGCGTCAACCTAATTTAGATATATTACAAGCCGAAGTTAGCGAAATTTTGGTAGAAGATGGAAAAGTTATAGGAATAAATACTCTTGCGGGAGAAAGTTTTAGTGCAAAAGCGATTGTAGTTTGTACTGGCGTGTATTTAAACGCAAAGATTATTATAGGCGATTATTGTAAGTTTACGGGGCCAAACGGCTTTGAACCAGCAAATAGTTTAACCGAAAGTTTAATGCGTCTAGGATTTAAGATTTTACGCTTTAAAACAGGAACTCCGGCACGTGTAGACGGCAAAAGTATTGATTATAGTCAGTTTGAAGTTCAAAATGGTGACGAGTTAGGACATAACTTCTCATTATTAAATAAAAAATCAACACAAAATAAGCAAATATGTTATTTAGGCTATACTAGTGAAAAAATGCACGAAGTAATCCGTAATAATATTTCACGTGCTCCGCTTTATTCTGGTAAGGTTAAAGGAATAGGACCTAGATATTGTCCTTCTATCGAAGATAAGGTAATGAGATTTGCTGATAAAGAACGTCATCAATTATTCCTAGAGCCAGAAAGTGCATCTACTGATGAAGTTTATGTACAAGGTATAAGCAGTTCAATGCCTGTAGACGTTCAACGCGAGATGTATAGGTGTATTCCAGGTTTTGAAAACGTTAAAATAATGCGTTTTGCATATGCTATTGAGTATGATTGCATAGATGCAACACAACTAAATCCTACGCTCGAAAGCAAATCTATAAATGGATTATACTTTGCTGGTCAAATTAATGGTACAAGCGGATACGAAGAAGCGGGTGCTCAAGGGCTTATCGCTGGAATAAATGCATCACGTCAGATAAAAGGATTATCTCCTATTGTTTTAGGTCGTGAACAAGCATATATTGGCGTATTAATTGATGATTTGGTTACAAAGAACATAGTTGAACCATATCGTATGATGACTAGTCGTGCCGAATATAGATTAATTCTTCGTCAAGATAATTGCGATATTCGTTTAACTCAATTAGGTAGAGATATCGGGCTTGTAGACGATAAGCGTTATCGTGCATTCAAAAAGAAAATGAAACAAATAGATAAAGTTAACGAGATTCTAACTAAACGCTATTCACCTAAAGAAATTAACGACTTTTTACAATCTCATAATGAAAATCCCGTATTAAATGGTGTGACTGTTAGAGATTTAATCAAACGAAACAATATAAATATATTTGATATAAAAAATGAATTAGGATTATTTGAGGATATTACCGACGAGGTTTTAAAATATATTAACGTTGAAGTTAAATATGAAGGATATATAAATCGTGAAAACGAAACAATCGAAAAAACTAAAAAGGTTGAAAACATTCAACTTCCAGCAGATTTGAAATATAGCGAACTTAACGGATTAAGATTAGAGGCAAGACAAAAGTTGGATAAAATAAAACCTCTTACATTAGGTCAGGCAAAACGTATTGATGGTGTCTCCCCTGCTGATATTAATGTGATTATGATATATCTAAAGATGAAAGGAGTATTATAATGTTTAATATCAATAATGAATTTTATAAATTATCAAAAGATATAGACATTGATAAGTTTGAAATCTATTTTAAAGAATTAGTAGAATACAACGAAAAAGTAAATTTAACTGCAATTACAGAAAAAGAAGAAGTTTATATCAAACATTTTTACGATAGTTGTTTGGCTTACAAATTTATACCTAAAAATTCAAAAGTTGTTGATGTTGGCACTGGTGCAGGGTTTCCAGGAGTTCCTTTAAAAATTGCAAGAGATGACATTGATTTATATTTAGTAGATTCATTAAATAAAAGAATAACTTTTTTAGAATATCTAAAACAAAAACTAAATATTAAATATTCAACAACTCATTGTCGTGCTGAAGAGTATTGTATAAATAATAAAAATCGTGAAAGTTTTGATGTTTGTGTATCACGTGCAGTAGCAAAATTAAACACTTTGGCAGAATATTGTTTGCCATTAGTTAAAGTTGGAGGGTTCTTTATTGCTTATAAAGGTAGCAATATTGATTTAGAAATAAAAGAAAGTGAAAAAGCAATAAATATTTTAGGTGGAGAAATTCAAGAAATTAAAAAAATAGATTTACCACAAGATAAAGGTGAAAGAAATTTGATAATTATTAAAAAAATAAAAAA
>JAZSRW010000020.1:0-3354 GCA_045538675.1 Candidatus Onthoplasma sp.
CCTATACTTAAATTAATGATTATAGGAGAGTTTTATGAATAAAGAAGATATCATAAATAAAATTAGTGTAGCACGCAATAATGCAAACTTATCGGCAAGAGCATTATCACAATTGATTGATATGAATGAAAATTATATTAATCGGCTTGAGAATAAACGAGATTTCTTACCAAGTTTAGAAGTTTTTATAAAAATTGTTGAAGCCTGTAATTTAACACTAGACCAATTCTTTTATTACGATATGAAAGCATATAATAAAGATATTGAAATTATAAAATTGCTAAAAAATACAAGTGAAGAAAAGAAAAATGCAATAATATCATTATTACAAAAAGACAATTAAGTAGATTTCACATCTACTTTTTTATTATAAAATCTATTATATTTTTAGGTTTTTGTTTCATCACATACACTAAATGATTAAATGCTGAAACTATATAAACTCTATTTTTATTTCCCCACTTTACGAATTCTTCCAAAGTCGGAAAATCTTCAACTGATTTGATTTTTTGTTTAAATTCATGTATTGTTAGATTTAAGATAGATTCCTTTGTATTCATACCAACATTATTACATACATTGTTGTATTTGTCAATAAAAATTATAAAAATACATCAAATAAATATTATATCATACTTATACATTTTTCACTTTACAAAATCTTTTTTTTGTGATAATCTATAAGTATGAGTTACGTATTGGATAAAGATTGGAGCGAAAAGTTAAGTAAAGTAGTAGACGTTGAGTTTAAAAAGAAATTATTTACTTTTATTAACCAAGAATATGCTACCAAAACTGTTTTCCCGCCAAAAGAAAAGATTTTTAATAGTTTAAATTATGTACCACTAGACAGGGTTAAGGTGGTAATCATTGGGCAAGACCCCTATCATACATTAGGTCAGGCAGATGGTCTTGCGTTTAGTTGTGCTAACGGCACCCCTCAACCCTCACTCACTAACATTTTTAAGGAAATTAGTAGTGATTTAGGGATACGTATGAGTGGCAAAACTCAACTAGATAGTTGGGCAAAACAAGGTGTGTTGCTACTAAACACATCTCTTACAGTTGTGCAAGGGCAACCAACATCTCACTCAAAGTGTGGCTGGCAAACTATAACCAAAGAAATTGTTAAGATTATAAACGAACTTAATCAACCTATTGTGTTTATGCTTTGGGGTGGTCACGCAAAAGGCTTTACTGAAATATTAAACAACCCTAACCACCTAATACTTACTTCCGCCCACCCTAGCCCACTAAGTGCCTACAATGGTTTCTTTGGTTGCAAACATTTTAGTAAATGTAATTCCTTCCTTGTTGAAAACGGCGTAACACCTATCGATTGGGAACTATAAAAAGTGCGACAACTTGTCGCATTTTTTATTATTTCTTTTTAGTAACCTCTTGACAAATTTTATAATTATGGTATATTTAGGTTAAGGAGATAATGTTTATGCAAAATCAATCCTCGTCTGCTTTGGTTAATTTGATAATATTTAAAAAAGCGGAAGAATATTTAAAGTTCAACTCTGAACGATTTACACCTTTTGAAAAGGATAAATTTATATTAGATTTAAAAGCATATCTATTTAAGCAAGATAATGCAATAGCTGATGAAGTATTTGATTTTCTTGTAAGCGAAAAACTAATTGAAAATAAGCCAAGAACTTATTCATTTATCCGCCACCTAATTAATAAATATAACACTACTACCACACCTAAAGTGTTAGATGTTGGTGCTGGTAGAATGTGCCATTTATCTACCGAACTTGGTCGCAGAGGATTTAAAGTAACCGCTATGGACCCTAAAATTAGACTTAGAGATAATGAAATTAAGCCTAGAAAAATTCAAAGCATAATCAAACAACCATTTTATTGTGATGAATATGGCAAAGGCACAGACATATCAAATTTTGACCTGGTTGTTGGTATTGAGCCATGCAGTGCTACCGAACATATTATTAGGCAAAGTTTAAAATATGAAAAACCTTTTGAAGTATCGCTTTGCTACCAAGCACACGACGCATTAAATGGTCAAAAATTTAAAACACCAGAAGATTGGTACAAATACTTACAACAAATATCAAACGAAATAAATATATTAAAAACTAGCGAAGACTATATCGCTTCACGAAAATAAGGAGAAAATTATGGATAAACAACAAATAGCACATATTCTTGAAAAAGAAATATCATCATTAAACAAAACTATAGATTCTTTACACTCAATCAAACAACAAATTATTGACGTTCACCAAGCAAGAGACCTAGACTTTACAATAAATGTATTAATCAAACACAAACAAAGTTTGGAAAAAGTTATTGTAAATATTGTAGAAGATGCTAAACACTTTAATCCAGATTTTAATAGATAAGGAAGATATTATGGAAAACGATAAAATTATATTAGTAAGTAGTAACGACTTCGTTGTTATACAAAGCGAAAATAGTAAAGATGTTATATCTGTTCAAATTTATGATAACTCTTTAAATTTTATACTTTATGAAGATATGCCCGCTGAACGCGTTGCTTTCAATAAGGGATATTCAGTTGAAAACACTAAAAAGATACGTATTGTTGAGTTTGAAGATGAAATTTATTTGCGTGCTAAATCAGATATTAATGCAGTTGCCCCTATTTGCATTGAAGAAGATGGCGACACATTAAATATTGTTGATATATATAAAACTGATTGTATAAACACTATTGAAGATATGAAAGGCACTATCGACGAAGTATCTCAAAACTTTGAAATTGCAGAAGGTAGACCTTTCCTGATGGAAGATGAATTTAGTTTATAGGAGAATATTATGAAAGCAAAACAAAACATTGAATTAATTAATGATTTTGAAACATTGATTATATCAAGCCCTAATTGTAACGATATTATTGTTATGTCTTTTATCAGCAAACCTCATTTTTGCATATATCGTAATACCAACAAAGCAACAACCATCAAACAAGCCAAACTTTTACCCTACTACACCACTTTGGAACGTGAACTAGTATTTGAAAACAAGGTATATATCGTAACTAATAGTGAAGAAGACGAGAAATATACTATCTTTAGCATTAAAGAAGATGGTGAAAGTTTAAAAATCAACCAACTAAAACGTAAAACTTTAGAACAAAAACAAGATTTAACTAGATAAGGAGGAAAATCATGAAAAGAAATAAGATAAAAACTGATATAAACGCAATTGATAATGCAATCAAAATGTTTGAAGATATATTGAAAGTTAATGAAAAGAATAATATATTTTCACGTTCTGCACATCAACGAATTCAAGCAAATATGTTAAATTTAAAAACTACTAAACATCACTTAGAACAAATGTTGCAAGATTTAAATGATA